>JAZQTY010000073.1:0-8629 GCA_045631025.1 Eubacteriales bacterium | reverse complement strand
AAGTGTTGTCTTCCTAAGACCGCTTGGCCTCCGACTTTATCGCCATTTTGATATCACACTCACGGCAGGTAGGCATTATAGCCTCAAGGAAGTACTTGAGGTTACCCCAAAGCTTCTCATGGTCAACACCCTCGTAAGCCTTAAAAAGCTCGTCGAGCTTTGCCATACGCTCCGGCTCCCAGCCCGGGAAGGACATATTGTACTTCTCGGTAAAATCGAGAATATACTTCGCCATAGCGTTGTAATCGTCCTGAATCATTCCCTTCTCGTAGAAAAGCGCGGTCGAGCCATCGCCTACGGGATGAAACAGATTAGAACGTGTCCAGTCAAAGATCGGCATAAAGTTATAACATATAACCTTAACTCCAAACTTTGAAAGGTTTTTGATGGTTGTTTTATAATTTTCAATGTAAAGGTCACGGGTAGGCAGACCAATTTTAATATCGTCATGAACATTTACTGACTCAACAACATCCATGTTAAAGCCGTACTCGTCAAGCTGACGCTTTACCTCGGCAATCTCATGCTCCTCCCAAATTTCTCCCGGCATCTTGTGATGAAGCGCCCAAACTATACCGTCGACACCCGGAATCTGCTTAATGTCCGACAGCTTGATACGGTCGTTACCTTCACCGTACCATCGAAATGTCATTTTCATCGTACTTATCCTTTCTGTACCGTTATATTTTTTTCTCCGCTTTCGTACGCGGCAAGTATAAGCTTTACCACCTTTGCGCCTTCAGCGCCGTCTATCGGGAAACGCCTTCCCTCACGTATGCAAGCATAGAAGTCTTCAACAAGCGGAAAATGTCCAAATCCATAGCATGGCTTTGAGTCATTAACCTTCTTTATATCCTCAAAGGTTATGATCTCATTGTCAACAACAACGTATTTAGGCATTATTTTTACGACTTTCCCCGATACGCGCAAGGTTATTTCCACCGGCATATCGATAGAGCTTCCGTTTGAAGCATAAAAGTTAAAGCCTGCTCTGCCTTTTGCGCATATTGCCGCAGTATCTTCTACCTCTATTGCATCCTTCAGAACGAGAGTCGAAATACTTGCAGAAAGACTGTCGGGCATTCCGCAAAACCATTGTAGAAGGTCAAGGGTGTGAAGCGACTGATTTATAAGCACGCCGCCACCCTCCGTATTCCATTTTCCGCGCCATTCTGCCGAGGCGTAGTACTTTTCATCACGGCACCAAGAAACCTGACCGTTCCCTCCCTGTACTTCCTTATCTTTGATATATTCCTTAACGTACAGGTTTGCGGCGTTGTATCTGTTTTGGTGGCATACTCCAAGAATCGCCTTTGACTTTTTTTCCGCCTCAAGAATTCTTGGGATATCTTCTTCCTTTATGCAAAGGGGCTTTTCACAGAGCACGTTTATGTCTCTTGACAGCGCCTCAATGATCATTTCGGCATGAAGATAATGCGGAGTACATATATGAACCGAGTCGAGACAAGCCTCATCGAGCATTTGAATATAATCATCGTACAGCTCTACGTTATCGAGATTCTGCATTGAATCTTTTTTTACGTCGCAAACTGCACCGAGGATTCCCATCTCGTTAAGTATTCTTACGTGACGCTTACCTATAACGCCATATCCAACAACGGCTGCCTTCATACTGCCTCCTGTTTTTTAATATGTTCCTGCGGTGTTTTCTGCTGCTTTATCCTCGCCGGTTTTGATTTTTGATACAGCTCTGTGAGCATTAAGCTCGCAAAGATATCTATCCTCGTCGATGGGGAGTACGATCTCTTCTGCGTTATTCCAGCCGGAAAGCTCAATAGCATTCATAAGCTCAACGCCGTTAATTCCGTCCTTACCGTCAACGAAGAGAGGCTCTTTGCCAAGAATTGCCGCTGTAAAGTTGTTTATAATACCTGCGTGTTGAGGATTCTGACCGTCGGTTTCAACCTCGATGACCTCTCTCTCGGGCTTCTTGAAGCCTTCTGCACACGTTTTGGAATGCTCCTGGCTGTCAGTTGCATTCTTGTACCACGTAAGAGTCTTTCCGCCCTCGGACAAAAGCTTGCCCTTGGTTCCGGAAATCTCAAGTCTGTTAGTTCCGGGAGCTTCTCCGGTGGTGGTTATAAATACGCCCGTTGCGCCGTTCTTATATTTAAAGAACGCCGTAACCTCGTCCTCAACCTCGATATCGTGCCATTTTCCGTACTGGCAAAATCCCGTTACGGATACGGGCATTTCTCCAACTACCCACTGAACGAGGTCTATCTGGTGAGGGCACTGATTTATAAGAACGCCTCCGCCTTCTCCTTCCCACGTAGCTCTCCAGCTTCCACTATCGTAATACTGCTGGGTTCTGAACCAGTCGGTAATTATCCAGTTTACTCTCTGAAGATCTCCGATTCCACCTTCAGCGATTATTTCCTTCATCTTGCGATAAACGCAGTTGGTTCTCTGATTGAACATAAGCGCAAAGAGAGCCTTGCTGTTCTTTGCAACCTCATTCATTTCCTTAACCTGCTTCGTATAAACGCCGGCAGGCTTTTCGCAGATTACGTGCAATCCTCTCTTAAGGCACTCGATAACTATTTCGGGGTGCTGATAGTGAGGAGTCTCTACGAGAATGGCGTCGCAAAGACCGCTATCAAGCATTTCCTTGTAATCCGAGAAATATGCAAGGTCCTTAAGATTTGTTTTTCCCTTGAAATTATCAATTTTTGCGGGGTTATTATCACACACGGCAGAAAGAACTGCGTCAACCGCCTTTCCCTTTTTACCGCTTTCAAAAATATTCAGAGCATACGAGGATCCCTGATTTCCAAGACCTATTATACCATATCTTACGATTTCCATTTTCATTCTCCTTAATTATAAATTTTCGGTTATGTATTTAATGCTTCTCTCAACCTGTCCGAGCGTATCGGGAAGCTTCGATGCGTTATCCTGCTCAACAAGGAAATATTTAGCGCCTGCATCCGCTGCGTGCTTAACGAATTCCTTGAAGTCTATCGTTCCGTCGCCGACGGGAGCGAAGCGAGGCTCAACGGCAAGCTTTTCGCTGTTTTCTTTTACAACTATCATGTAATCCTTTAAATGAACGCACTCAATACGTCCCTTAAGCTTATCGACCGTCTTGCACACGTCAACTCCGCCGAACTGCAACCAATAGCTGTCAAGCGTAAAGTTTATATTTTCAGCATTTTTGAGTATGTAATCAAAAACCGTTTCGCCGTCGTGCTTGAAAAATTCGTAATGGTGATGATGATAGAAGAAGTTAAATCCGTTCTTCTTCATTTTTTCAGCGGCGCGGTCAAGCTCCTCAACGTTCTTATAAAGCGCCTCTTTGTCAAGTATCGTAGCAAGAGGCATCATTCCGATACCTATGTTCTTACAGCCAAACTTTGCATGCTCTGCCATAAGCGCATCGGTATCGTTAAGAATTCTGTCCATAGGCACGTGCGTAAGAACGACGGGCAGCTCGGACGCCGCAGAAACTCTCGCTATCATATCCGCATCGTACGGCGCTCCCGAAAACTGAATATATGAATATCCCATTTCCTTAAGCTTATAAGCGGTAGCAAGGAAATTTTCTTCAGTATCAATAAGATTTTTGATTGAATAAAGATTTAATCCTGCCTTCATATTTTTTCAAAGCCTCCCTCTACTTCCTTATATCCGTTCTTAAGTATAAGCTCCTTTATTGCTGCAACCGCGGCGTCAAAAGCTTCGTCTCCGCTCGTGAAATGGAAGCGATGCTGCATCTCCTCGCCGTCGATCTGCGCATATCCGTCAAAAACTCTCAAGTGGGGCTCGATGGTAAATATCGTATCACGGTCAAGGCGCGCTACAAGCTCTCCTATTCTTCCGTCACCGTGTCCTGCCGGAACAAGCTCTCCCGTTGCGTGTACTACATCCTTAATGTGGAAATAATCGGTTATAGGATAGAGCGTCTCGATATTGCTTTCGGGCAATTCGTCAACCTGCAAGTAATTTGCAAAATCATAAATAAACTTAAGTCCGGTTACGTTTTCCTTAAGCTCAAGAACTCTCTCGGCAACGTCGCCGTAAACCTTCTTCTCATTTTCATGATAAAGAGAAACACCGTACTCTGCAGCGACCTTAACCATAGCGTTGAGGTACTCAAAAACCTTCTCTTTTTTCTCGTATGCATCAAAGAAGCTGAACATTCTTATACGGTCAGTACCAAAGATTACTGCAAGCTCACACATATGTCTTACTTCCTTGAGATACTCGTCAAGATCAACGTCTATGCTCACCTTTCCCATAGGCGAACCCAACGCAGACAACGCAATGCCGTTTTCACGGAGCTCTTCTGCAATTTCCTTTGCTTCATCAAGCGTAAGCTTCTTAACGTTCTTTCCGTTTACCGAGCGAAGCTCCGTAAGCGAAATATTGTTTCTTTTAAGAGCCGCAATCTGGCAAGAAAGCTCTTTACCAGCTTCATCTGAAAAAGCACTTAATCTGATCATTTTTTATCTCCTTTTATAAAAATTTTCGTATATAAATATTATAACATTACCAAATACGAAATTAAATTGCAAAATTTGCTTTTTTTATTGCATTTTTGGCATTTTTGTGATATCATTATAATATATCACAAAATCAATGCCGAAAGGACAAAATATGCTTGAATATTCCCCCTCAAATTTTTCTTTTCACCATACTGCAAACATCACCCAAGGTAGCTCTTTTCATCGTCACATGCACAACGGCTACGAGCTTTTATACTTCGTAAGAGGCGATGCCGAATATATTATAGAGGGCTCTGTATACAGACTTCATACGGGTGATTTGCTTTTCATACCGCCACGACGCTTCCACTATCTGTCCCCATTATCAGATACCATTTACGAGAGATTCGTAATACATTTTTCTCTTGAATCGGTCCCTGACGGATTAAAGGATTTTGTAAACAGCGCCAATGAGATATATACCGTTCCCAAGGGCTCCCTCGCCGAAAGATTTTTCAAAAGTTGGGAAGAATCCGAAAAGATTTTCTCGCAAGAAGATATGTCCGAATATCTGAAAAGCGCACTGCCGCAGATTTTATTATTTATAAAATATCTCCCCGACAAAAAAAGCATACAGCCTATAAGAAGTGACGCTACGCTTGAAAGTATACTTCAGTACATAGATACCCACCCCGAAGATCCACTAACGGCTGAAAGCCTATCGATGCGTTTTTACATGAGTCGCTCCTGGATAGTACACGCATTCAAAAAGCATCTCGGAATCAGTCTTATGCAATACATTCAGAAAAAGCGCGTACTTTATGCAGAATCGCTTATATACAGCGGAGTCACACCGACCGAAGCCGCAAAAATATGCAACTACGAAAGCTATTCGACGTTTTACAGACAGTACAAAAAAATACTTGGAGTTTCTCCTAAAAGTTTATCAAGCAGAAAGCAGTAAATACTTTTTCTGTAGATGAAAACACTATTGGCGCACCTGATATAAAGCAGGTGCGCCAATATTATTTTATTATCAGTTGAACATACCGCCGAGCCAATCGTCAAGGTTTACAGAGCCTGCGGACTTGGGTTCCTCCGCCTTTTCTGCGTCAGCCTTTGCCGTATTAGCATCGCTTCCGTCCTTGTTCTTGGTAAAGCCGGTAGCGATAATGGTAATTCTCATCTCGTCCTCAAGATTCTGGTCAAATGCAACTCCAAAGATAACGCTTGCGTCTGCGCTGCACTCCTTGGTTATCATATCGCAGGCGAGATCAACGTCCTCAAGTCCGATATCAGGAGACGCAGAAATGCTGATGATGATTCCGGTTGCACCCTGAATAGAGGTTTCGAGCAAGGGGCTGGAAATAGCCATCTTTGCAGCGGTATCAGCCTTATCCTTACCGGTTGCACTACCAACGCCCATATGAGCAAGACCCGAATGAGTCATTACGGACGTTACGTCAGCAAAGTCAAGGTTGATAAATCCGGATACGTTGATAAGCTCGGAAACGCTCTGTACGCCCTTGCGAAGAACGTCGTCTGCTTCAGAGAATGCGTTAAGAAGAGTTATTCTCGTATCGGATACGAGCTTAAGTCTTTCGTTAGGAATAACGATGAGAGAATCAACGTATTGAGCGAATTCTGCAATTCCCTCCTCTGCTTGAGCCATGCGGCGTCTGCCCTCGAATGCGAAGGGCTTGGTTACGATACCAACGGTGAGAATATCCATCTCGTGTGCTATTCTCGCAACGACGGGAGCTGCTCCCGTACCGGTTCCACCGCCCATTCCTGCGGTAATAAATACCATTTCAGCGCCGGAAAGTATCGCCTTAATATCGTCAATGGATTCTTCCGCTGCTCTTGCACCGATGCTGGGATTAGCTCCTGCACCGAAGCCCTTGGTAATTTTCTCGCCTATAACGAGCTGCGTAGGTGCTAAAGAATTCTTGAGAGCCTGGCGGTCCGTGTTTATAGTAACGAACTGTACTCCCTTAACGCCCGAAGCAATCATTCGGTTTACGGCGTTATTTCCGCCGCCGCCGACACCGATAACCTTAATACAAACATTGCTCTCGCACGCTTCATCGTGTTCAAAAGTCATTTTTAAATCCTCCAAATATACTTTTTTATTCCGCTTCAACGAAGCATAATATACATACCAATATAATAATATATTTTATTACTTTTTTCAATAGTTTTTTATAAAATTAAAGATTATTTTACAATTTTCCCTATAATATTTTTTCTAAAAGGAAATCAACTATTCTTTTTGAGGCAAATCCGTCGCCGTAAGGGCTTTTTGCGTTTGCCATCGACTCCAAAACGGTGTGATCAGACAAGACTGCGCTAACGGTTGCCACGATCTGCTCCTTGTTTGTTCCCGCAAGCCTTGAAGCCCCGGCAAGTATTCCCTCGGGGCGTTCCGTAACGTTTCTCATAACTATAACGGGCTTGCCGAGAGCCGTCGCCTCCTCCTGCAAGCCTCCGGAATCCGTAAGCACCATTAAGCATTTTGAAATTATATTATGACATTCTATGACGTCAAGCGGCTCGCAGAGGCTTACCTGATTACATTCTCCCAAAATTTCATACGTTACTCGGCTTACACTTGGATTAGGATGTACGGGACATATAAAATGAACGTCCTCAAAGCGTTCAGCCACCTCCCTTACCGCCATAAGCATTTCTTTCATAGTCTTTCCGTGACTTTCTCGACGATGAACAGTAAGAAAAACAAGTCGTTTTCCTACGTTGTCCGTGACAAGATGATGCTCAAAATCTTGCTTTAGCGTATATTTGAGCGCATCTACAGCAGTATTTCCCGTCACGGCAACCTTGTCGGGAGAAACTCCTTCCTCATAAAGATTATTCGCTGCGTAAGGGGTTGGTGCGAAATGCAGCTTCGCCATCATCGCCACGCTACGTCGATTAAGCTCCTCGGGAAAAGGAGAGGATATATCGTGGGTGCGAAGTCCTGCTTCGACGTGTGCTACGGGAATCCTCGCATAGAAAGCCGCAAGAGCCGTAGCAAACGCGCTTGAGGTATCTCCGTGCACCATAACGGCATCTGGGCGTAATTCGTCAAGCACACGCCCTATTCCCGTAATAACCTCTGCCGTTACGTACGCAAGAGACTGATTCCCCCTCATAAGCTTTAGATCAACGTCCGCTCCCACTCCGAATACACTCATTGCGTCCGTCAACAGTTCTCTGTGCTGCCCCGTAACACAAACGACGGTTTCCACCTCAACGCGCTTATAAAGCTCGTTGATTACGGGACACATTTTTATCGCCTCCGGACGAGTCCCGAAGGCGACGAGTATTTTCAATTTTCTATCCAATTTTCTATACATCAATATCCCGCCTTTATCTGCGTTTTTAGTCGAGCGATTATCTTTTTCTCCAAGCGAGATATGTACGACTGCGAGATGCCGAGCTTATCGGCAACCTCCTTTTGCGTCATTTCCTTCTTTCCGTTCATACCGTACCGTAGCTCTATTATCTCTCTTTCTCGCTCGTCAAGGTCGGCGACAGCACGTCGCACCGCCATACGCTCCTCAAGCTGCTCGATTTCAAATGATACGCAGTTGTCCTCGCTTCCGAGTATATCAGACAGTAAAAGCTCGTTTCCGTCCCAATCGGTATTAAGCGGCTCGTCAATAGACACCTCCGCGCGCGCTCCGGAATGCTTCCTTATGTACATAAGTATCTCGTTTTCAATGCATCTTGACGCATACGTTGCGAGCTTGATATTTTTGTCAGACTGAAACGTATTTATCGCCTTTATAAGTCCAATCGTACCTATTGAAACCAGGTCCTCAAGCCCTGCTCCCGTGTTCTCAAATCGCTTTGCAATATAAACGACGAGGCGTAGGTTGTGCTCTATAAGTATCCGCCTTGCTGCATCCTCGGTTCCGAGCCTTGAGATCATTTCCGTTTCTTCCTCGCGCGTAAGCGGTGGTGGAAGAATATCAGTACCGTTTACATAGAATATTCCTTCGGTATTCCGTTGCCAACGTCCAAATATCTTTTTAATTATCTTCCGTACGAAAAAATATACCTTCTCCCAAAGCCATATTATTCCGTTGCCTATCCACTCAAGTCCTTTTAATACCGGTATTATCATTTTCATATATTCCTCCAAAAATTCAAGTCGGAGGCCAAGCGGTCTTAGGAAG
>JAZQTY010000072.1:0-4037 GCA_045631025.1 Eubacteriales bacterium | reverse complement strand
GAGTTGTAGCTAAGTGTTGTCTTCCTAAGCCCGCTTGGCCTCCGACTTCGCTTATGGTCGTGGTATAGCTGTGACATGCACGTAGCCATTTTTCCGCTACCGGGGCCGGGCGCCGTGACAACGACAAGTGGCTTTGTGGTTTCAATATAGTCGTTCTTTCCATAGCCCGAGTCGCTGACAATTTTACGTACGTTAGTAGGATATCCGTCAATGGGGTAGTGCTTATATACCTTAACGCCGAGGTTTTCAAGTCTTTTAATAAACGTGTCAGCTGCGGGTTGATTGGAATATTGAGTTATCACTACACCGCCGACGTACATTCCAATTCCCGTAAATGCGTCTATAAGGCGCAAAGTATCCATATCGTAGGTGATACCGAGATCTCCTCGCATCTTATTTTGCTCGATCGAGGTTGCAGAAACGACGATGATCATTTCTGCATCGTCCTTCATATTCAAAAGCATTTTAATTTTACTATCGGGGCAAAATCCGGGGAGAACTCTTGCAGCGTGGAAATCGTCGAAAAGCTTTCCTCCGAATTCAAGATAGAGCTTGCCGCCAAAGCTTGAAATACGCTCAAGAATTTTTCCCGACTGCAATTCTATATATTTATTATTGTCAAAACCGATATTTGTCATTTGAAACCTCACGGATATTTTTAAATAAACCTACTCTATATATTTTAATACATTTTTCGATTTTTTTCAAGAGTTATTTATAAATAAAATTTTATAATTGTAAACATTTTGGGAACTCACCGAATTTGGTTCATAATACATTGTCAAAAAAGACTTTAATGCATAATATGGTAGAGAAGAGCTATTGCTCAAAACATTATCATAGGAGGATAACGATATGTCTGAAAACAGATTCCCGTGCTCGTGTAATGATAAAGCGCCCCCAAAATCGGAAACTGTGTGCATAGATACCAATCGCGTACTTGATTCCTGTCGCGATAGGGATTGCTTTGAGGATGTAAAGGTATTGCTTACGAATTTTGGAAACGATATTCTTGAGCATACTACTAATATTCGCGCCAAAAGTGCAAAAATTTCATGGACGCAGATACTTATTGATCCCATAAAATTCAACCGAGGATTTTATTCGGTAACAATAAAATTCTACGTAAGCATTTGCTTTGAAGCATGTCTTTGCGGTGGAAGAAGTCAGGAATTTGAAGGAATCGCCGTTCTTGAAAAGAAGGTGATCCTTTACGGCAGCGAAAGTAACGTTAGCGTTTTCAAGAGTCAGAATGACTGCGGTGATTTCTGCTCAACTCCCGATCCCTGCTATTCCGCTAAAAACGTTCCCACCGCTATCGTAGAGGCGGTAGATCCCATAATTCTCAACGTTAAGGTAAGAGAGCCGGAGGACACGTGCTGCTGTTGTTGCTGTTGCTGCGGTGATATTCCTCAAGGTATTATGAACTCTATGAACGATCAGTTGAGTGACAGCAAGGGACGGTTCCTTACGGTCTCTTTGGGTATTTTCTCGGTGGTAAGGCTCGTAAGACCTGCGCAGTATCTCGTACACGCCACCGAATACTGTGTTCCCGATAAGGTATGTATCTCCACGGAGGATGATAATCCTTGCTCCGTATTCAAGAATATGGCGTTCCCGACGGCAGAATTTTGCCCTCCCGAGTTTATACCGCACCAGGGTGGCGATAAGCACGGCAAGTGTGGCTGCGGTAATTAGAATTTAGCATATAAAAAACGGCAGTTCAATCTGCCGTTTTTTGCATGATATTAGAATAATTCAACCGATTTACGCAAGAAGGATTTGGTAAGCGCCGATTTGGGATTGTCAAATACATCCTCGGGCGTGCCGCATTCCTCAATAACGCCGTTTGCCATGAAGATTACCTTGTCGGAAACGCTCTTTGCAAAGTCCATTTCGTGGGTAACGACGATCATGGTACAATCGTGATTTTTCAAGTCTTTGATAACGCGAAGCACCTCGCCGGTAAGCTCGGGATCAAGTGCCGACGTAGGTTCGTCGAAGCAGAGAATGTCGGGGGAGAGCGCAAGCGCTCTTGCGATTGCGACACGCTGCTGCTGTCCGCCCGAAAGCTCGCAGGGATATGCCTTTGCCTTTTCCGTCAGATCGACCTTGGCAAGAAGCGCGCGTGCGTTTTCGGTGATTTCAGCAATTCTTTTTTTCTTTTCTTCATTAGTAAGCTTCTCGTCCTTCAAGCGAAGAATGGGAGCAAGCGTAATGTTATCCAAGACGTTGTATTGCGGAAAAAGATTAAATGACTGAAATACAAGTCCAAAGTGAAGTCGCTTATTGCGTATTTCTTTGTCGCTTGACTTGCTCTTTTTCGAGGCGTCGAAAATCGTCTCACCGTTTATGGAGATCGTTCCGCAGTCGGGAACCTCCAAAAAGTTAAGACAGCGGAGAAGTGTTGTTTTTCCGCTACCGGACGATCCGATGATAGAAAGAACGTCGCCCTTTTCAAGGGAAAAATCAATACCCTTTAAGACCTCGGTTTTTCCAAAATTTTTTTTGATATTTGTAACTTCAAGTAAAGCCATATATGCCACCTTAAGATTTGAAATAACTTAATTTTTTCTCAAAGTAATTAAAGAGAAGTGTAAGCGCTCCGACGAAAAGCAGATAAAATACTCCGCTGTAGAACAGAGGCCATATAAGTCCGCCGCCGACTATCTCGTTAGGACCGAGCAGGATGTAGGACTTATCGATTATCTCGATAACGCCGATAACTCGCGCAAGAGCAGTGTCCTTAACGAGCGTGATTATCTCGTTGGACATAGGGGGCAAAATACGCTTAATAACCTGCTTGAGAACTACCTTGAAGAATATCTGCGTGCGCGACATTCCAAGGACCTGTCCCGCCTCGTACTGTCCTTTTGAAATGCTTTCAATACCGCCACGGTATATTTCACTAAAGTAGCACGCATAATTGATTGCAAACGCAATTAGCGCGGCAGTGAAACGACCTGAAATATTGAAAGAGAACAAGGTGAAGCTCGGGATAGAAACACCGAACAGCATTCCGGGACCGAACCATATTATAAACAGTTGAAGCATAAGGGGGACACCGCGAACGATCCACACGATAGTTTTCATAACGTAACGGACAGGCTTGAACTTGGTCATAGTACCCAAGGATATAAGAAGTCCGAGCGGAAGTGAAAAAATAAGAGTCAGTGCAAACAGCGCGCAGGAAGTACCAAATCCTTCAAGGAGAAATTGTGTAACCTTTAAAAATTCCATAACGGTATCCTTACTTGAAAAAATATCTATTCAGCATTATTGCACTCTGCCGTGGCAGAGTGCAATAATATGATTTATGAATTGTATATTACTTAAGGTCGGTGATTACGTAGTTCTCGAGACCGTACTTCTCGGCAAGCTCCATCATCGTTCCGTCCTCTGCGAGCTCCTTGAGAGCGCCGTTTACCTTTGCGGTAAGGTCGCTGCCCTTCTTGAAGCCGATAGAGTAAACCTCGGATTCAATCTCAATATCTTCAGCGATAGCGAGGTTAGCGTAACTTCCGCTGCCAACCATTGCTTTAGCCATGGTCTTGTCAATAACGATAAAATCAACGGTTCCTGCATTAAGCTCCATCATAGCGGCAGCTTGAGAATCCTTACCGAAGTAGTTAACGTCGGTGTTGTCAATGTAATCCTTTGCAACGCCTTCACCGGCAGAGCCCTTTTCGGCAGCGCCCTTCTTGTCAGCGAGAGCGGCAGCGGAGTTGAGAGTTGCAAGATCCTTCGACTGAACTACTACGCACTGCTCGTTGTTCATGTAAGCGTAAGAGAAGTCAACCTTGTCGCTTCTCTGAATGCCGTCGTCATCGGCACAGTTCGAGGTGAAACCGTTCCAAATACAAGAGATGTTGCCCGATGCAAGCTCGCTGTACTTCTGCGACCACTCGATCAGCTGGAATTCGATGTCCATATCAAGCTTTGCGGCAACTGCCTGCGCAAGCTCGGTGTCAAAGCCAACCAGCTTTCCGCTCTCATCCGTGTAGTTCATCGGTGCGTAATCGGTATATCCGACGATC
>JAZQTY010000071.1:0-8343 GCA_045631025.1 Eubacteriales bacterium | reverse complement strand
TCCCTCGGTCGCGGTGGAGTTGAAGTGAGAGAGCATACTGATTTCCTGGGGAATGGAGCTGATATCAAATCCCTCGATAGCGTCGATACCGTCAAATCCGTCACAGCCGTAGTAGGTGGTGATAGAGTTCTGAACGTTCTTCGCTTGAGTCATAAATTGAGAAGCGGGGGTGTAGTAAATAGGCATAAATACTACTTCACAATCCTTAAGAGTTGCAATTTGAGAATCGAAGGTAGAAGCCTCGCCGGTGAAGTTTGCTTCCTTAAGGTCAGCCTTGAAGGAATCAGCGAGATTAGCCTTAAAGTTGTTGTAGATACCTACGGAGTACTCGTCGTCAACCTTATAGAAGATACCAACCTTCTTGCCTACGTAAGTCTCGTTAAAGAATTTAGCGGCAGCAGTACCCTGATTGGAGTCTGCAAAGCACATCTGATAGCCGTTTGCGAACTCGGGGATAGCGTCACCGGTTGCAGAGGGGGTAAGGAAGAATACGTTGTCCTGCTTGGAAAGGTTCTTGAACTCAAGACCGGGCTTGGTGGTTACAGTTCCGAGAGAAACCTGCATACCGTCCTCAATAAGGCCGTTGTAAAGGTTCTCAACGTTTTCTGCCTTGTGCTCGTCGTCACGCATATCAAGCTTGAACTTGATACCGTTAAGTCCGCCTGCTGCGTTGATCTCGTCAACTGCCATCTGTGCGGAATTTCTAACTGCGATACCGTAGATAGAAGCGGGGCCGGTAAGAGGACCGGTACAACCGATAACTATTACGTCCTCGCCGTCGTTCTTGTTACAAGCTACCATGCAGCCTGCAAGCATAACGAAGCAAAGGCACAGGCACAATACTTTTGCAAATGCTTTTTTCATGTCAAACACCTCATGAATTATAAAATATTTTATGTAGAGAAACATTCCTCACCATAATTTAACACCTATGATACCACATTCATTGTCATTTGTCAAGACTTTTTGGAATTTTTTATTTGAAAGTAAAAAATAGCAGGCTTCACGGATAAAGAAGTTAATAAGAAAGAGCGAAAACTGAAATAAAATTCGCAATGGATAAAAAAATTCGGCAAGTCGAAACTTGTCGAATTTTTGTGTTTAGAGTACAAAAATGCAACTTATAGGTTTTCACATTTTACTGTCTCTATTACACAATTTTCTGTATTGATCTTAGAAATAACACAAGCGTAATCTTTATTACTGATACCAAATATTATTTCTGTTTTGTCGGTATTATTTATAAAGTGATTTACACAACCTGAAATAGAAGATATGCATTCCGCACTGTTAAATAATATCTCTCCCCAAATTCCGCAAAATTCTTTCTCTGCCGGTAAATTAGCAAACTTTTCAAATACTTGATTAGAATACTCTTTAAATTCCAAATCATTTTCAAAAAGAATAACAGTTAATTTTTTCATTGCTTATTCTCCTTTGCAGTATTAATGGAAGCAACTAAAATTCTCTTTATTTCTAAGCAATCATTCAATAGAGATTTCCCCATATCTTCACTTATGTAATCTGACATAAGAAGTAGTTTAAGCCAATACTCAGTTTCTGCGGTCTCCTTTAATGCGATGTGCATCTTTGAAACAAAATCTGCCTTGCTCTGACCGTAATTAGCTTCATTTATATTCGCACCGATAGATGTGCCGCTGCGAACGATCTGCTTGGAAATAATTGTTTCCTTTTTTGTCTTAATTAAATATTCATGAAGCTTTATAATACGCGAAGCAAAGACAATAGATTTATTGATCAACAAATTTTCTTTCATAGCGCACCACCTTTCTTGTAGTTATTATACCATAAGAATAAATATTTTTCAATACAAAACAAAAAACGCTTTTCGACCATAGGAATAAAAGCTACTCTAATTATTCATTATTCATCAGCGAAGCGACTTCATTCTTCATTATTCATTCAAAATCCGCTTTCGTTTAATGAATAATTAATAGTGAATAATGAAAAATGAATAATACAAACAAAAATCCGCCTTCTTACGAAAGCGGATTTTTGTTTGGCCTACCCGACAGGATTTGAACCTGCGACCTCAAGAGTCGGAGTCTTGCGCGCTATCCAGCTGTGCCACGGGTAGATGTACTGATTATTATACATCTTTTACTCTTACAAGTCAAGTGCTTTGCAAAAAATCCCCCGTTCTTAAATAATATTTGCCATTCTGCCTCCATAACGAAAAAAAGCACTTGATTTTTCTCGAATCTCATGATATAATATATTGTTTAAAAAAATAAAGCACGGAGAAAAATATGGACAATCAAAACAAATTCAAGCCCTATATCCCCGCAGAAAAAATAACTCCCGAAATAACCGTTACCTCGATTATTATGGGTGTTCTTCTCGCCGTGATATTTGGAGCTGCAAACGCTTATCTCGGACTTCGCGTCGGAATGACGGTTTCCGCCTCCATCCCTGCGGCTGTTATCGCGATGGGCGTTATCCGCGTTATCATGCGCAAAAATTCGATACTTGAGAGTAACATCGTACAGACGATAGGCTCCGCCGGCGAATCATTGGCGGCAGGCGCTATATTCACTCTCCCCGCCCTCTTTATTTGGGCAAAGGAAAACCCCGAATTTGCCGCACCCGGCATACTTGAGATCACCCTCATCGCTCTGCTCGGCGGTCTGCTCGGCGTTTTCTTCATGGTTCCCCTGCGTAACGCGCTTATCGTTCGCGAGCACGCGACTCTCCCCTACCCCGAGGGAACAGCTTGCGCCGAGGTCCTTCTCGCAGGAGAGAACGGCGGCTCGAACGCCTCGACCGTTTTTGCGGGAATGGGAATCGCAGCAGCCTTCAAATTCATAATCGACGGAATCAAGGCAGTTCCCGGCGAGGTTTCCGTAAAGATTCCCAAGCTCAACGGCACCATCGGAACGCAGATATATCCCGCAGTAATGAGCGTTGGTTACATCTGCGGACCGAGAATATCCTCTTATATGTTCGCAGGCGGTGTATTAAGCTGGCTCGCACTCATTCCTATGATAGTTGCCTTTGGAGGCGACGGAATCCAAGCGGTTTACGCCGCTGACGGCGCGTCGGGCATCTGGGGCACTTATATCAGATATATCGGTGCGGGCGCTCTTGCAGCCGGCGGTATCATCAGCCTTATAAAATCTCTGCCGCTTATAGTCAAGACATTCCGTGACTCCATCAAGGGCATGCGTGGCGGCCTTGCTATTGACACGGCTCGTACCGCACAAGAGCTCAACATGAAGTTCGTGCTCATCGCGATTGCCGTTCTCACGCTTGCAGTTTGGCTCGTTCCCGCAATTCCCGTAAGCCTTCTCGGCGCAGTTATAGTAGTTGTTTTCGGATTTTTCTTCGCTACTGTTTCTTCAAGAATGGTAGGACTCGTAGGAAGCAGTAACAACCCCGTTTCGGGTATGGCAATAGCGACTCTCCTCGTTGCTACTATTATTCTTAAGGTAACGGGCGACACGGGTGCTCACGGCATGCGCGCCGCTATCGCAATCGGCTCTATTATTTGTATCGTTGCCGCTATCGCGGGAGATACCTCGCAGGACCTCAAGACGGGTTACTTGCTCGGCTCCACTCCCAAGAAGCAGCAGATCGCAGAGATTATCGGCGTAGTTGCCGCGGCTCTTGCCATCGGCGGCACTCTATATCTGCTCAACTCTGCTTGGACCTTCGGTTCCGCAGATCTTCCCGCTCCGCAGGCAGGTCTTATGAAGATGATCGTTGAAGGTGTTATGGGCGGAGAAATGCCTTGGGAGCTCGTATTCATCGGCGCTATAATCGCCGTCGTCGTCGAGCTTATCGGCATTCCCGTGCTCCCCTTCGCCATCGGCGTATATCTCCCCGTTCAGCTTAACGCATGCATCATGGTCGGCGGTATCGTTCGCCTCGTGCTTGACAGAATGAATAAGAAGAACGAGGAAAAGCAAAAGAGAGTCGTAAACGACGGAATTCTGTTCTGCTCGGGTATGATCGCAGGCGAGGGACTTATCGGTATAATTCTCGCAATCTTTGCTATCCTCGGTTGGGATAAGATCATCGACGTTTCTGCAAAGCTCGGTCTTTCGCCCTTGGTTTCGGGAATCGGAAGCATCGTCGTATTCGGACTTATAATCGTTTGCCTCCTCCTATTCTCCGCATGGAAGCGCGACAAGAAAAAGGGCAATAACTAATGAAACGTCGAAATAAAAAAACGGACGAGAACTATCTCGACCGAATACCCGTTAGAGCAGAGCATATTAAGTGGTCGCAGAACGACGACGGTATTGTAACTCTCGACATTGAAAACAAGGGCTTTTTTAACAGAATTGCTCAAAAGCTTTTCAAAAGGCCTAAAATTTCGCACGTTCACCTCGACAAGTACGGCAGCTTCGTCTGGCTTTTGATCGACTCTGAAAGGACGATTTTTGATATCGGCGCCGACGTTGACGCCCACTTTGGAGAAAAATCTCACCCCCTCTACGAAAGACTTGCAAAATTCTTTCAAATTCTCCACAGCTACGGCTTCGTAACGTTTAGGTAAGATGCGATTTTCGCGCTTTTGTAGAAAGCGCGGCAAAAACTTCATACGCATTTATTATTTGACGAACACACAAGAGGAATCCAATTCATTGGTTAGATATTGTTGATGTGTTCCGGTGTGGAAAGACGGCGTACCCTACGTACCGCCGTCTTTCTTTTATTTTAAATGGGGCGCAAATCACAAAGAATGATCTCGGCAAAAGCGCCGTATCTTCTCACTGTCACCAAAGCCTATAAACGGCGTTCCCACGGCATGGGCGAAAACCAACGCGTGATATCTCATAGAGCAAACGAGACAGCATCTTCGCATTATCGCTTGCACGTCAGCCGCGCCAATCGGATATGCAAGCACGCCACCAAGGTACTCGCACATTTTGCGCGTCATTTTTAGGTCCTCATCGGGATACATTACAACGAAAACAAGCTTCATTCCCTCTCCAACGAGCGCGTGTAAAAATTCACCGAGTCGCCGTACGTTTTCCCTGCTTTCCACCCCGCGAAGCGCAACCGCAACGAATCTCTCCCTTTCTGAAATGCCAAACCTTGAGAGTACGTATTTCCCACTCGTTTGGCTTTCATCAAACGCCCTTGCGGCAAGGTCTGACTCCAAACGAATACACGGCGCTCTTTTCCCAAATTCCGCCACGAGAGAACATACCTCCCTTACCGAATCGCGGTCGCGGAGTCCCAAAAAGGCGCATTTTGAGAGTGCGTCAGCCGTAGCCCTACGACTGACCTTGCCTTTTATTTTATCAACTCCGTTTCCCCAAAGCTCAACTCGCTTTCCTTTCGCCTCTGCAAATCTCAAAATCAAAAGATAATACCACAAAGAACGGCGCGACGTCGCATTTTGCAAAAGCGTTCCTCCGCCGAATACCACAACCTCCGCTCTGCCAATTTCTCTTAATACGCCCAAAAAGGAGCTCCTCGACACGCATCTGACCCCAAATTTTCTTCGACAAGCGTACGGAGCGGCGGTAAGCGCGCATACGGACAGGAAGGGATATTTTTGACGCACTTGAGAGATAGCGCGAGCCAGCAGAACGTCGTCTCCCATGTTCCCGAAGCCGTAATAGCCGCAAAGCAAGGCTCCGCCCTTTTTTTCTTTAGGCGCGCGCTCCTCATAAAGATTTCGGTATACTCGCTCCGTCCGCTCTGCCATACCTTCAACGGAGTGATACTCACAAACGTACCGTCTTATAAATTTACAGAGCTCCTCTTTTTCGAGAACCGACATAGAAAACGCTCTGCTTATCTCCGCCGTCATTTTCTGCGCCGTTACCGGCGAGCAACCTCGCGCGCAAAAATTGGATTGTTCGTAAAGTGTAAGGCCTTTTACGTCCACAATACCACCAAAGCCCTCGTTTCCCGCGAGTATTACGGGAACTCCCGACGACATTGCCTCAAGTGCCGCGCGTGATACGCCGACGAACAAATCGGCGTCGGCAAGAAGCGAGGCAACATCCCTAACCTCCCCAATCACACGTATCATTCGCCGCGAAATCCTTGAGTTTATTTTGTCGGCAAGTCTTGCTATCTTATGAAATTCGCTCCCACCACCGCCTATTACTATCTCGGAATCGGGAAATTCTTTCGCAATTTTATCTGCACTCTCGCAGAGAGTATATGCCGCTCGCGAGCAATCGGAGTCAAGGCGACTTACGAACACTATTTTCTTCCCAAACGCCGTTTTTCTCGGACGAAATCGAGACGTGTCTATTCCGTTTGGAATAACCGTGACGTTTTCGGGAAGAACGTCACTTGCGTTTTTGATCATATACTCCCTCAAATCATCACTCACCGCTATTACTCTGTCTCCCCAACGCGATATCCTGCGAAGCGTGAGATTGCTTTTAAAATGCGCGTGTACGGTGCTAACCATTCCCATTCCCCTTCTCAAGCAGACAAAATATGCTATCACTGCAGATATGCGCGTGTGCGCGTGGACTATATGAAACCTGTTTTTTTTCATAAGCTGCATAAGTCCGCGCGCGCTTTTAATTACGGCAAAGGGCGTTTTTTGGGTAAGCGGCAATCTTACGTGTGCAACCCCCGCTCTTGCAAGCGGAAGCACGAGCCGCCCGCCCGACGAGGCGACGGTTACGCAGTGCCCCATTCTTGTAAGAGCGCTTGCAAGCTCCAAAACATGCGTTTCCGCGCCGCCGCTATCCATCGCTCCCGTTACCATCAGTACGTTCATTTTCACTCTCCGTTTTTTTCTTATTTTTTCCATATCGAACTCATATATTCGCCCAAAATGCACGTTTAAAAAATTGTCCTATAAGTATTGAAACAAGACAAATATTGTGGTATAATATAAAAAACGTTAAGGAGCTTTACGGTGAAAGTATTTTATGAAAATAAGCGCGCGGATTTTTACTGCCGTGATTCGGAGCATTCCAAAAACACCTTGGGCTACACCTCTCATCTGCATTACCACATTGAGCTCGCCTTGGTAAGAAGCGGAAAAACGAAGGTAACGGTAGACTCAAACGAATATACGGTAGAGGCGGGAGATCTCATAGTGATTTTCCCCAATCAGATACACCGATTTGAGACAATAGAACGCGAAAAATACATTCTGATGATAGTCAATCCCGATATCATATCTGAATTCTTAAAGCAGTTCACCTCGCAAATACCCATTTCAAATCTCGTCAAGGGTGCGGCGCTTGATCCCGAGCTTTCAATGCTTGCCCAGAATATATCGCGCGTCTCACGATGCGAGGACGCGTATTACGATACTATTTTGCGCGGTTATCTTCTTGCGTTTTTCGGACGTCTTTTGCAATTAACACCTGTCAAGGATACACAAAGCAAGGAGTCAAACGTCCTTGGCGTTATACTCAATTATTGCATAAACAACTCCACTCGACAGCTCTCTCTTGATCTTCTTGAAAAAGAGCTTCACATAAGCAAATATTATATTTCGCATACGTTCAGCAATAAGCTTCATATGGGCTTTAACGACTACATAAACTCCATTCGCGTATCAAACGCTTGCAAGTATCTTACGAAAACCGACAAATCGATAACCGAAATAAGCGACCTCGTGGGCTTTAACACCATGCGCACCTTCAATCGCGCCTTTCAAAAACAAATGGGAATGACACCGCGCGAATACCGAATAAAAAGGTAGTGAAAGCAGAACGTATAAACATTTTCAGTTTAAGACTGATATAAAAAGAACCTTACCGCAGGGAAAGCCTAATGGGAAATAAGCAATCTCTTTAATAGAATACAAGGCTGTATAATTTAGCATAGAAGCACATATCGCCTCTGCGCTAAAGGATGCAGCCCTTTTATTTTAGATATTTTTCAAAAAATCAATGTTATATTCAAATTATGTTTACGAAGAATGGTTTAATTTGTAATCAAAAAGTATTATACTTATATTATATGTAGAATTATAGCTGTGTCTATTTTTGGAGGAACATTTTTCTTATGATCAAAACTCTATTAAGGAGCGTGCGCGAATATAAACGACCAAGTATTCTCGCGCCCGTATTTATTGCGGCAGAGGTAGTCGTGGAATGTATAATTCCCTTTATCACCGCGTTGCTCATAAACAATATCGAGAAGGGTTGTGACGTTCCGACGATCGTCAAATACGGACTTCTGCTCGTGCTTATGGCGGCGATCTCGCTGTCCTGCGGTGCGCTTGCGGGCCACTTCTGCGCAAAGGCGTCCTGCGGATTTGCAAAGAATCTGCGCCACGATCTTTTTAGCGCGGTGCAGAGCTTTTCGTTCTCGAACGTCGACAAGTTCTCGACCTCCGGACTCGTTACCCGTCTGACGACCGACGTTTCAAACGTTGAGATG
>JAZQTY010000070.1:0-3098 GCA_045631025.1 Eubacteriales bacterium | reverse complement strand
CATTCATCGAGACCTTTGCGCGCTCTATGGGATACTCCATAGACGAATTTGCCAAAAAGGGACTTTTCAGCCCCGCCCCCGTAAATCTCGGAAGCCGCTGTACGGTATTTATGAACTCATCCGTAAAGCAATCGCAGCGCGACGGCGCGACGGTCGAGGATATTTCCGCAGGACTTTCGGTAAGCGTGGTCAAAAACGCAATTTACAAGGTCATTCGCGCGGGTAGCCCCGACGAGCTTGGAAAGCACATCGTCGTTCAGGGCGGCACGTTCTACAACGACGCAGTGCTTCGCGCCTTTGAGCTTGAACTTGGAATGGACGTCATTCGTCCCGAAATCGCCGGGCTTATGGGCGCTTACGGTGCGGCACTTGCGTCGATGAAGCTCAATTCCTCGTCAATTTTGACGAAGGTGCAGCTAAATTCGTTCGTACATATTTCAAAGTCCGCCGTCTGCCACGGTTGTACTAACAACTGTCACCTCACGGTAAATACCTTTAACGACGGCAAGAAATTCATATCTGGAAATCAATGTGAAAAAGGGCTCGGACTTGCCTCTGCGCAAAATCTTCCCAACCTCCATCAGTTTAAGCGTGACCTTTTAACGAATCTCGTGAGCGAAAAGAGCAATAAGTCGCGCGGAACGGTAGGGCTCCCCCTCGCACTCGGCTCATACGAGCTGCTCCCCCTTTGGCACGCGCTCTTTTCCTCGCTCGGCTTTAACGTTGAGGTGTCGAGCATGTCCACCAAGCGCACATACGAAAAGGGACAGTTCTCTATCCCATCCGACACCGCCTGCTATCCCGCAAAGATCATGCACGGTCACGTTGAGGAGCTTTGTGAGCGAGGCGTGGATGCAATATTCTACCCCTGCCTCACCTACAACATAGACGAAAAGGACTCGGATAATCACTACAACTGCCCCGTCGTTGCGTACTATTCGGAGCTTCTTGGGGGCAACATGAACGTACTCAAAAGCACTCGCCTGCTTGCTCCATACCTAAACATCAACGTTCGCCGCGAGTTTGCCAAGGGCCTTTATAAATACCTTTCGCCGATCTATCCGGATATTAAAAAGTCGGAAATACGCAAAGCAATCAAAAAGGGATTTGAGGCTTACGACGACTATATGAAAAAGATACGTCTTGAGGGCGAGCGTGCCTTGAAGGTCGCGCGTGAGCAGGGCAAGCGCATCATGATACTCGCAGGCAGACCTTATCACGTTGATTCGGAGATAGGTCACGGCATAGATAAGCTTGCAAATTCTCTCGGATTTGCCGTCGTCAGCGAGGACAGCATCTGCCACCTTACCGAGAAGCAGAGCGTTCGCGTGCTCAACCAATGGACGTATCACGCCCGCCTTTACCGCGCAGCGCGCTTTGCAACCGAAAACGACGACGTTGAGCTCGTTCAGCTCGTTTCGTTCGGCTGTGGCGTTGACGCAATAACCACAGACGAGGTCCGCTCTATCCTTGAGGCGCAGGGCAAGTTCTACACTCAAATAAAAATTGACGAGATTACCAACCTCGGAGCGGTAAAGATACGTCTGCGCAGTCTTATCGGCGCGCTTGAGCAATAAGGATATAAAGGAGATAAAATGGAAAAAAATTACGTCGCCTTTACAGAGCAAATGAAAAAGGATTACACGATTCTTATTCCCAATATGCTCCCTATGCACTTCACTCTTATAGCAAAGGTGCTTAATAACTACGGCTTTAACACCGAGATACTTCTGACCGAAGGTCAGGCAATAAAGGACACCGGTCTTAAATACTGTCACAACGATACCTGCTATCCCGCGATATTGGTCATAGGTCAATTTATCGAGGCGCTTCAGAGCGGCAAATACGACACCGACAAGGTAGCGCTTATCATGTTTCAGACGGGCGGCGGATGCCGCGCGTCCAACTACATAAACCTTATAAGAAAGGCAGTTACCAAGGCTGGCTTTGCTCACGTTCCCGTAATTTCCTTCAGCCTTTCGGGAATTGAGCACCACCCCGGCTTTAAGCTTTCCCCCGGCATGCTGCATCGCATGATGTACGCCGTACTTTACGGAGATCTGCTCATGCTGCTCAAAAACCAGTGCGAGCCCTACGAAATCAAAAAGGGAGAAAGCGCGAAAAAGGCGGACGAGTGGACTGACAGACTTGCCACGGAAATGACTTCCGGAAGAATATCTTACCGCAAGGTAAAGGAAAACTACCGAAAAATAATACGCGATTTCTATGAAATCCCGCGCGAGGCGGTCAAAAAGACGCGCGTTGGTGTCGTTGGAGAAATATTCGTCAAATACGCGCCGTTTGCAAACAACAATCTCGTTGACTTCCTCGTCAGCGAGGGCGCAGAGGTAACCGTCCCCGGGCTGCTTGATTTTTGTCTTTACTGCGTTTACAACAGCATCGTCGACAGAAAGCTGTACGGCATAAACAAGCTTCTCTACGGTGGATACAAGCTCGTTTTCAGATTCCTCGTCAAGAAGCAAGCCGATATTATAAGGATAATCGAGGAAAACTCCGACTTCGATCCGCCTACCCCCTTTGAGCATACCATCTCGCTCGTCGACGGATATATCGGGCTCGGAACGAAAATGGGCGAGGGCTGGCTTCTTACCGCTGAAATGCTCGAGCTTGCCGATAAGGGCGTTCCGAATATCGTCTGCGCACAGCCCTTCGGTTGTCTGCCTAACCACATCTGCGGCAAGGGTATTATGAAGCCTCTAAAGGAGCGCAATCCCGATATAAATATCGTCGCGATCGACTACGACGCGGGCGCTACCGCCGTCAACCAAGAAAATCGCATAAAGCTTATGCTTGCCAACAGCAAGGGCGCAGAGGACGCGGCTGTCGCTTTTTGAAAAAAGCTCCGCAAAAACTTTATAAAATTTTTTTGCAGAGTGTGATACATCGGGAAAATATTATCAAATAATAAGTATTCTGTTTTCAAGCAGAAAGACGGTGGCTCCTTGGGGAGTCCACCATCTTTTCGGTTTAATAGATTATTCTATTATCGCGTGCACGGGCATACCGTCACGGTACTTTACCGGATACTCGCCCTTAATAAGAGGAAGCAGATATTCACAGCAGGAATCCGTAACGTT
>JAZQTY010000069.1:0-1541 GCA_045631025.1 Eubacteriales bacterium | reverse complement strand
CTCCGGCGACATCGGCTCGGTAGCGAGAACGTCAAGCGCAGCACCCGAAAGTCTCCCGCTGTTCAGCCCGTCTGCGAGCGCGATCTCGTCAACCACTCCGCCTCTCGACGTGTTTACGAAAAACGCGCCGTCCTTGCACTTTTCAAAAGCCGAAGCGTTGAACATTTTTGCCGTTTTGTCAGTGAGAGGGCAGTGGACAGAAATATAGTCCGAATTTTCAAGCAAGGTGTCAAAGGAAACAAATTCTACGCGCGAATCGTTCTTGGGGGTGCGTGTATAGACGAGCACCTTCATGCCGAAAGCGAGTGCAATGTCGCAAACTGTACGTCCGATGCTTCCAAATCCGATAATTCCGAGCGTTTTGGAGTAAAGCTCGTGAGTTGAATATTCAAATGCGGAGAAAAGGGGAGAGCGTATCCAGCCGCCGTCAAGCACGAAGTCGGAATACTCTGCGGCGCGGTTTGCCTGACGTAAAATAAGCGCAAAGGTGTGCTGCGCCACGGCATAAGTTGAGTACTGTCCCGCGTTGCAAACGGCAACACCGCGCTCTGCTGCGTAAGAGGTGTCGATGTTATTATATCCTGTCGCAAAGAGGAGAATACAGCGCAGATTTTTTGCCGCGTCAAGCGCTTCTTTGTCTACAACCGTTTTGTTGCATATAAGGACGTCGGCATCGGCAATACGCTCGAGAAGCTCGGCGTGATTTGTGTGAGGATATATAACAAGCTCGCCAAAGGCTCCGATAAGACCGAGGTCAATGCCCTCGCCGAGGGTTGCGCGGTCGGTTATTACTATTTTCATTTGATTTATCTCCGTTTGTAAGGTTTTTGTATTTGTAATTTTATCATAAGTTTGCCCAAAAGTCTATATAAAAATGAAAATAAAAGAGCAAAATACTAAAATAAATCCCGATCGTTTGGACAAAATGAATATAAAAGCTCGGCAAGTGTGCAAATAAGAATAAAATTTGTAGAAAAATAAAAAAATTTATCAAAAGATGTTCACAAATCGAAAAAAATGTGTTAGAATATAGTATCAAAGAAAAAACACGAATTTTCGGAGGAATTATGGCAAACGAATTGTACGGACAGCTTAGCGTTATAACAATGCGCGGCGGCGAGGATTTCGCAAAACAGGTTGACAACTATCTTATGGGTTGGAGAAGCTCGGTAAACAGCTTTATCGTAGATGCGGAATGCCCCCGTTTCGGCAGCGGAGAAGGAAAGGGCTTTCTTCGTGAATCACTCAGAGGACACGACGTATTTATTATTTGCGATGTTTTCAACTACGGCGCAACCTATAAAATGTACGGAAAGACCGTACCGATGAGCCCTGACGATCATTTTCAGGATCTTAAGAGAGTTATCGGAAGTATTGCAGGTAAGGCAAGAAGAATTTCTGTAATTATGCCGATGCTCTACGAGGGAAGACAGCACAAACGCTCCGCAAGAGAATCTCTTGACTGCGCAATGGCTCTTCAGGAGCTTGTTAGCATGGGCGTTACCAACATTCTTACATTTGACGCTCACGACCCCAGAGTT
>JAZQTY010000068.1:0-2584 GCA_045631025.1 Eubacteriales bacterium | reverse complement strand
ATCGTAGTCGATAGGCGTATCGATAAGAGAAGCGGGGATACATCCTCCGGAAGGTCCTCCGGTCTGTGCTGCCTTAAACTTCTTTCCGTTAGGAATACCGCCACCGATCTCCTCAACAACCTCGCGAAGCGTGGTTCCCATAGGAACCTCAACAAGTCCGGTGTTAGTGATCTTACCGCCGAGAGCAAATACTTTAGTTCCCTTGGACTTTTCAGTTCCCATGGATGCAAACCAAGCGGGACCGTTAAGAATAATCTGGGTAATATTTGCATAGGTTTCTACGTTATTAAGAACGGTAGGCTGTCCAAAAAGTCCCTTTACCGCAGGGAAAGGAGGACGGGGACGAGGCTCGCCTCTGTTACCCTCAATAGAGGTCATAAGAGCAGTTTCCTCACCACATACAAACGCGCCTGCACCGAAACGAAGCTCAATGTCGAAATTGAAGCCCGTTCCAAAAATGTCCTTACCGAGCAAGCCATACTCACGAGCCTGCTTGATAGCAACCTCAAGGCGATGAACTGCGATAGGATACTCTGCGCGAACGTAGATAAAGCCTTCGTCAGCGCCGATCGCGTATCCAGCGATAGCCATAGCCTCGAGAACTGCATGAGGGTCACCCTCAAGGATAGAGCGGTCCATGAACGCACCGGGGTCGCCCTCATCTGCGTTACAAGCAACATACTTCTTTACGTTTCCTCTGTTACCCGAAGCGAACTTCCACTTAAGTCCCGTGGGGAATCCGCCGCCTCCGCGTCCGCGAAGTCCGGAGTCGAGAATGGTCTGGATAACGTCGTCGGGCGTCATCTCGGTAAGAACCTTACCGAGTGCCTGATATCCGTCCATTGCTATGTACTCGTCGATGTTTTCGGGGTTGATAACACCGCAGTTACGAAGCGCTATTCTCTTCTTCTTCTTGTAGAATGCAGTTTCGGAAAGAGACGTTGCATGGTGAACGTCCTTGTCGTTTGCCTCGTGATATACGAGTCTTTCAACGGGACGTCCCTTGAGGAAGTGCTCCTCAACGATTTCGGGCACGTCCTCGGGCTTTACGCAGCTATAGAACGTTCCCTCGGGATAAACTATCATAACAGGACCGAGTGCGCAAAGACCGAAGCATCCCGTAAGCACGACCTTTACCTCGTCCTGAAGTCCGCGAGCGATAAGCTCTGCATTCATCGCTTCCTGAATCTTAAGACTGTTGGAAGACGTACAGCCCGTACCGCCGCAAATCAAAACATGTGTTCTAATCATTTCACTTTTCCTTTCGTTTAGTCAAAATCAGTTGCCAAGAGCACCGATAGTGTATTCCTCAACTACTTTTCCGCCCTTGAGATGCTTTTCAACGATCTCTGCAGCCTTCTCTGCGTCAAGCTTTACGTAGGTAACCTTTTCCTTACCCTCCTCGTAAACCTCAACCACGGGCTCGTACTGACAAATTCCGATGCAGCCCGTTTGAGTTACGGTTACCTTATCGGAAAGATTTGCGCTTGCGACGCCTTCAACAAAAGCGTTAAGCACGGGTCTTGCTCCGGCAGCAATTCCGCAGGTTGCCATTCCAACTACTACGCGAGTTGCGGCAGATCCCTCACGGATAGCTACCTTGTTCTGCATTCTTTCTCTGATTGCAGCGAGTTCAGCCAAAGATTTCATAATAATTCCTCCGAATTTATTTATATCAATATTATTTTTACACTGATTCGTACTGTTCCTTAAGGTATTCCGATATCCAAGTCTGCACCTCGGGCTCTGCAAGAGAAATCCCTCCTCCAAGCACCGAACGAAGCTCTTTAGTATCAAGCCTTACACTCCTCGCTTCTGTAACGTCCTCAAAAACGAAATCGATTTCAGGACTACCCGCTATGAGTATGCACACGGTCGAAACGATGTCGCCGATCGGCATAAAATCTATGCTTTTCGTATCAAACGTCGCCTTAAGCGTCGTTCCGTGTAGCTTCACGTCAGTAGACGAGCAAAGTTCAAGTGCTCCTCCGGTCTGCTCCGCCGCAAGCTTAAGAAGCGGCAATCCAAGACCGACCTTTCTCGTCGTGCGCGTGGTATAAAACGGATCGGTAACGTTTCTTACTACCTCCTCCGTCATACCGCAGCCGTCATCCTTGATAGTCAAAGTAAGCCATCCGTCGGTAGCAGTAACGAGTGAAATAAGCACGTTACTCGCGCCCGCAGCTACAGAATTCTTTGCGACGTCAAGAATATTAAGTGACAGTTCCTTCATACGTAAAATTATTTATACTTTGCAAGTATGCCTTCGATATCGTTTACACCGAGCTTTCCGTAAACCTCGTTGTTAACGGTAAGTACGGGAGCAAGTCCGCAAGCGCCTATGCATCTGGTAGCCTCAAGCGAGTACTTTCCGTCGGGAGTCGTAGAGCCCGAGGGGAGTCCAAGCACTTGAGTGATCTTATCAAGAAGATCTCCGCTTCCCTTTACGTAGCAAGCAGTTCCCAAGCAAACGGCGATAGAAACCTCGCCCTTGGGATTAAGAACGAATTGAGAGTAGAAAGTAGACACGCCGTATACTTCCTCAAGGGATACTCCCATTCTTACAGCAATGATCTTCTGTACC
>JAZQTY010000067.1:0-1737 GCA_045631025.1 Eubacteriales bacterium | reverse complement strand
ACACCTTAAAGGAAAGACAATAATCTTGCATGCGGCGGGGGCTGTCGCAAATGCGACTCCCCCACGTGTTTTTACATAAATTTGTAAACTTCCTTGAGCATATCCGCACTGGGAATAACAGTGTCAAAGTTTACTTTTCTTTCTGCGAGCCCCTTGAGCGGATAGGTTATTTCCGTGTTGGTAAGAGCGGAAAGCTCATCCAAAGCGCCCGTATCGGCAGCTGCCTTTTTGTTAGCGATAGCTTCGTAAACATCGGCTGCGAACTTATAGGGACTTGCTGTGGAGGCAACAATCATTTTGGTTGTGTCACCCGTCTTTGCGATATATTGTTCAGCACAATCAAGAGCAACGGACGTGTGGGTGTCAGCAAGATAACCGTAGTCGTTATAGAAGCGCGCAAGTGTCTTTTTCGTACTTGCTTCGTCTGCGAAATATCCCTCGAAGTTGTTGGAAATAACGCTCATTATATCCTCGCTAACGGTATAAACTCCGTTCTCGGAGAGCTGTTTCATATAGGATGCGGTCTTTTCTGATCCCGCAGTGAAATAAAGAAGTCTTTCAAGGTTGCTGGAAATCAGAATATCCATTGAGGGAGATATCGTTGTGTGGAACTTACGGTTTCTGTTGTACGTACCCGTTGACAGGAATTCGGTCAATACGTTATTGTCGTTCGAAGCGCAAACGAGCTTGCCGATGGGGAGTCCCATGAGCTTTGCGAGATATGCAGCAAAAATATTACCGAAGTTACCCGTAGGAACACATACGTTAACCGTCTCACCGTAAGTAATTTCACCGCTGTTGAGCATATCGCAATATGCAGAAACGTAGTAAACTATCTGTGGAGCAAGACGGCCCCAGTTGATAGAGTTTGCACTTGAAAGAATATAAGAGTTTTCAAGAAGCTTTTGCTTTGCGTCGTCGTCGGAGAATATCTTTTTAACTCCGCTTTGAGCATCGTCGAAGTTACCTTCGATAGCGCACACGTTAACGTTGCTTCCGGTCTGCGTGACCATCTGAAGCTTCTGTACCTTACTTACGCCTGAAACGGGGTAGAATACCATAATTTTAACGCCGTCAACGTCCTTGTAGCCCTCAAGCGCCGCTTTACCGGTGTCCCCCGAGGTAGCAACGAGAATAAGAGCAGTGTTCTTCTCACCGGTCTTGGTAAGCGCGCGGGAGAGAAGTCTTGGCATTATCTGAAGCGCCATATCCTTGAATGCAGCGGTAGGACCGTGCCAAAGCTCGAGCGAATAAAGGGTGTCGTTGATCTTCTTCAATGGGGCGGCACCGCCGGGGAAGGATGCCTCGCAGTAAGCCTTCTCACAGTCAAGGAGCAATTCCTCGTATGTATAATCGGTAAGATATTTAGAAAGAACGGTTGCCGCTCTTTCGGGATAGGAAAGGCCGCAAAGCTTCTCAATATCCTCGCGGGTAATTGAGGGAAGTGAATCGGGTACGAAAAGTCCGCCGTCACTTGCGAGTCCTTTTTTAATTACTACTGCGGAATCAAAGCTTACCTTTTCCGCATCTCTGGTGCTAAAATACTTCATTTGAAAATTCCTTTCGATTTATCAGTGTAACTTTCGGCTTTTTATGCGCCGAATGCATTGATTATGTGATTTATATTGATGACCTTTCGGTCATTCCTGTCGACGTATACCTCAATCACGTCAAATCGCGGTTGAAGCCTTTGATATTTTGCAGTAAGTCGGATCGTAGCCATGTCGTTCTGTGAGC
>JAZQTY010000066.1:0-2825 GCA_045631025.1 Eubacteriales bacterium | reverse complement strand
ATGGCTACGATCCGACTTGTTGCATACAATGACAAGTCAATAAGCGTTACCGACCGTGGACGAGGAGTCCCGCTCGGCTACAACGAGGCAGAGGGCAGATACAACTGGGAGCTTATTTACTGCGAGCTTTATGCGGGCGGTAAGTATGACAACAACAACGATGAATCCGCCTACGAATACTCGCTCGGTCTTAACGGACTTGGTGCGTGCGCTACACAGTATGCCTCTGAGTTTATGGACGTCTTCTCCTACGACGGAATAAACGAGTATTCAATAAGCTTCAAGAAGGGCGAGCCTGTGACCGAGCTTATGACACGACCCCTCGGAAAGGGAGAGCGAAAGACGGGCACACGCGTCCACTGGCGCCCCGATCTTGAGGTCTTCACCGATATAAACATTCCCCACGAATTTTTCAGAGAAACTCTTCGCCGTCAGGCAATAGTTAACCCGAACATCACCTTCAATCTTCGCATCGAGGGTGCTGACAAGAAGTTCACCGAGGAAAAGTACGTTTACGAGAACGGAATTGCAGACTACATCACAGAGCTTGCAGGCGAGAGCTCACTTACCGCTCCCGTCCTCTGGCACCTTGAAACACAGGGCCGTGACCGTGCCGACAAGGACGAATACAAGCTCAAGGCTGACTTCTCATTCTGCATAACAAACACCGCAAACCGCCTCGAGTACTACCACAACTCAAGCTTCCTTGAGTACGGCGGTTCTCCCGACAAGGCTGTTCGCGTTGCGTTCGTTTACGCGCTTGATAAATATATCAAAACGCAAGGCAAGTACAACAAAAACGAATCCAAAATAACGTGGGGCGACGTTGCCGACTGCCTTTGCATCGTAATAAACAGCTTCTCCACTATGACCTCGTACGAAAACCAGACCAAAAAGTCCATTACCAACACGTTTATTTACGAGGCTATGACGGAGTTCCTTAAGTCAAACCTCGAGATATATTTCGTCGAGAACCCCGCCGCCGCAGATGCGTTTGCAAACCAGGTTCTTATAAATAAGCGCAGCCGCGAGCGCGCCGAGTCCGAGCGTCTTACCATCAAGAAAAAGCTTACGGGCACACTCGACATATCCAACAGAGTTGAAAAATTCGTTAACTGCCGCTCAAAGGATCCCGCCATAAGAGAGCTTTATATCGTTGAGGGTGACTCTGCGCTTACATCCTGTAAGCTCGGCAGAAACGCCGAATATCAGGCAATAATCCCCGTAAGAGGTAAAACGCTCAACTGCATGAAGAGCAGCTACGAAAAGATATTCAAAAACGATATTATCACCGACCTTTTGCGAGTTATCGGATGCGGCGTTGAAATAAACGGTAAGGTAAAGGGCGACCTCACTACCTTTGACATGAATCTACTCCGTTGGTCGAAGATAATCATTTGTACCGATGCCGACGAGGACGGCTTCCAGATACGCACTCTGCTTCTTACTCTGTTCTACCGTCTGCTCCCCACGCTTCTCAAGGAGGGAAAGGTATTCATAGCAGAGTCTCCGCTCTTTGAGATAACCGTTAAGGGCAAGAAAGATGAGGACAATATCCTCTTTGCCTACAACGAGTTCGAGAAGGCTGAAATTCTCAAGTCGCTCGAAGGAAAAAAATACACTCTCCAACGCTCCAAAGGACTTGGCGAGAACGAGCCCGAGATGATGTGGAAAACCACCATGAATCCCGAAACGCGCCGCCTTATTGCCGTAACTCCCACGGACGCGGCTCTTACCGAACAGATGTTCGACACACTGCTTGGTGACAATCTCCCCGCAAGAAAGGAATTTATTGCGCTCCACGGCAACGAATACATGAAGGACGCGGATATATAAAGAAAAAAGGACGTAGATTTTTTCTACGTCCTTTTTTCTTTATATCTTTTTCTGCATCTCCCAAAGTGATTTTTCGCTAACCTTGATAACCAAAGCGGACACGTCGTCGGTACAGCCGCGCTCGTCTGCATACTCCATTATTGCATCTGCCAAGCCGTCAGCCGTATGAGTAAGCAGGCGTGTACGAAGCATTGAAAACAGCTCCGAGCACTCCTCCTTTCCCTCTGTTATGCCGTCACTTACCATAATTATAACGTCGCCCGGTAAAAGCTCCATGTTTATTCTCCCGATATCTGGGTCACTGACGATACCGATGGGTACTGTCCTTGAGCGCAGCTTGAACAGCGCGCCTTCTCGGAACACGTAAGTAGGCGCGGCTCCGCTCTTATAAAAATCTGCGCGGCAACCGATAAGATCAAAAATGGCAAGATCAACGGTAGCCGAGCATTCCCTTACCGCAGAGCCGTTTCTGCCGCAAAGAAATCCGTTGAGCATACGCAACGTAGCATCGGGAGATTTACTCGCCATCATATTCACAGGCAACAGCTTGTCAAGAAACGCCGCGCAAAGCTCGGACGTTGCTGCCGCCTCCTTGCCGCTTCCCATTCCGTCGCTTATATATGCAAAAAGCCTTCCTCCGTCCTCGTGCAACACGCTTCCGAAGCTGTCTCCGCAATATATCCCCTCCCCTTCGGCGCTTCTCCTGCGCCCTGCACATATCGCGTCAAGTACCGCAACTCGAAACATACTAACGTACGCCACTCCCTCAAGCTCCGAGGGCTCCTTTGCTTTTACCGGGAAGCCGCAAACTCTGCTTACTACCGACTCGATGCGGGATTTATGGCGTTCAAGCGTCTCAACGTCGTTACAGGTAACGATTATCCGTTTTGCATACTCTCCAAAGACTCCCGCGCACATATCGTCACGTTCAAAAACCTTACAAAGCTCCTTCCCTACTCGCGCTCCAAGCTCTCCGTCGGAGGTATACT
>JAZQTY010000065.1:0-3649 GCA_045631025.1 Eubacteriales bacterium | reverse complement strand
CAGCCCGCCGTCCTCGTAGAGTGCGGCTTCCTCTCCAACCCCGATGAGTGCGCTCGACTTAAGGATAAAGAATATCAAAGCAAGCTTTCGCTGGTCATATGCGGTGCGATTTTAAATTATTTTGACGGTATGAAAAACAATCCCGCCGAGTATACTTGATTTTTTTTCGAAAGTATAGTATAATAGTGTCGAAATATAAAAAGAAGGATACGCCAATGAAAGGAATAAAAACAGTTTATATATGCTCCGAATGTGAATACGAAAGTCCCAAGTGGCTCGGAAAATGCCCTCGCTGCGGATCCTGGAACAGCTTTGTCGAGGACGTCGTAGCAAGCACTCACGAAGCGTCTACGACTCAAAGACGAACCTCCGTAATCAATTCGGGAAATAACAAGGTGTCTAAATTTTCAGACCTTTCCTTTGAAGAATATATCCGTTCAACCACAGGTATATCCGAGCTTGACAGAGTACTCGGCGGCGGGCTCGTGGCAGGCTCCGTCGTGCTTCTATCAGGTGAGCCGGGCATAGGAAAATCCACTCTTTTGCTCCAGATATGCGATTATCTCGGCAAGATGAAAACCGTTCTTTACGTCTCCGGTGAGGAATCCACCTCACAGCTCAAGCTCCGTGCGCAAAGGCTCTCCGTAAAGGGCGACAATCTTTACATTCTGACCGAAACGAATATAGAAAATATCCTCTCCGAGGCGGCAAAAATAAAGCCGGACGTGATAATAGCGGACTCCGTTCAGACGATGTACTCGGATAAGATCAACTCCGCGCCCGGAAGCGTGACCAACGTAAAGGAGGTCGCTATGGCGTTTATCGCCAAGGCAAAAAGCGAGGGCATCTCCGTCATTCTCGTCGGGCACATAAACAAGGAGGGCAGTATCGCAGGTCCGAAGGTCCTTGAGCACATGGTCGACGCGGTGCTTAATTTTGAGGGTGACAAAAAGCAAACTTACAGAATTATACGCGCCAACAAAAACCGTTATGGCTCGACCAACGAAATAGGCGTTTTTGAAATGACGGATACGGGACTTCGACAGATCGAAAACCCCTCGGAAATGCTGCTTGCCGACCGTCCTACGGACGCATCGGGAAACTGCGCCGTATGTACCATGGAGGGCACGCGCCCAATAGTCGCGGAAATTCAAGCACTCGTTACGCAGACCGCCTTCCCCGCTCCGCGCCGCACCTCTAACGGAATAGATTATAACAGAACCTATCTCATTCTCGCCGTACTCGAAAAACGACTTGGACTCCGCTACTCCAGCCACGACGTATACCTGAACGTTATAGGCGGTATGCAGATAGACGAGCCCGCATCCGATCTTGCGATAGCGCTTGCGCTCATCTCCTCGCTTACGGATACCGTTATTCCCGACTCACTCATAGCTATCGGTGAGATAGGACTTTCGGGAGAATGCCGCGGAATTGCAAACATTGAGCTTCGCGTAAAGGAAGCCGCTCGACTCGGCTTTACCAAGGCTATCGTTCCCGCGCACAATTCAAAGGCGGCTTCGTCCGTCAAGGGCATCGAGATCGTTCCCGTAAAAAACATATACGAGCTACTTAAGCTTCTCAAAAACACGGACAAAAAATAAAAGGAATTTAAAATGAAAAAGAAAATATTTAAGGCACTTATCGTCCTCGTTATTGCCGTTTTCCTAGTCTTGGTTACTGTTTGTTCAGCCTTTTCCATCGGTGAGAAGATTATATTTTCCGATTTTTACTCAAATTCCGAAATCTACGGCAAAATTCCCGGACTTTGGAACGGCTACGTTCATCAGGGCTACTGCAACGTAACGGGTGAGTGCGTTCGTCTTTCCTGCGGATTTATGAATAACGGAAAAGCCTCGCGTATATATATAATACCCGAAAACGGCGAAAGAGCGGAAGCCGTCGAGCTTTTCTTCTCCGACGGTACACCCTATAAGGAGCACACGGGAGGTATTGCAGTATACGGAGATACCGTTTTCATAACGGGTACTACGGGGCTTGATATTTTTTCATACGCTGACGTAACCGACGGTGACGGCAAGGCAACTATGATCAAGGCATTCCCTACCTTAAACGACCCCGCTTATTGCTTTGTAAGCGGAGCTAACCTTTACGTCGGCTCGTTCTATCGCGCGGGAAATTATGAAACACGGCAAGAAGAAAGAATGACTACGCCCGCAGGAGATTTAAACACAGCCATTATGGCGGTTTATCCCATTGACGTAAACACCTGCTATCCTGCAAGCGAAGCACCCACCCTCTTTTATTCAACGACGGGACTTGTGCAAGGCGCGGCACTCACCGAGGACGGTAAAATGATACTCGCCACGTCGTACGGTATTGCAAAGAGTCACCTATATGTTTATGACACCGAAAGAGCCACCGCAATGGACGGTCTTTACACCTTTGGAGAGTATTCCGTTCCCCTCAAATATCTTGACTCCACCTCTCTTATCGACGATATAGAAGCGCCGCCGATGGCAGAGGAGATAATCTACGAGGACGGGACGATATACATCATGAATGAATCCGCGTCCATGAAATATCTGTTCGGTAAGCTTACAACAGGCTCTTACGTTTACGGATACAAGTATCAGTAAATTGAAAATTAAAATAAAAAAACGAAAGTCGTCGGTACGTAGGGTCCGACGACTTTCTTCATTAGAAGACGCAAAACTATATTTTAAAATCTAAATTTCCGTCTTTTGCTATGTTCGCAAAGCGAAAAAACTTTTCATGAAAGTTTTTTGCCAAGCTTTTTTTCAAAAAAGCTTGAAATTCGCGTCCTCCGCATCCTCCGCGTCCTCGCGTCCTCTATATTTTCTTAAGCTTTGCGAAGCTGCCCATTAGCTTTTTGGTGCCTGCGTTGTCGAACACGACCTCATAAAGGACGTCTGCTCCCATCGGCTTAACGGAGAATATCTCACCCTCTCCGAACACTCTGTGCCACACTCTGTCGCCCTCGTTAAGCATCGCTAAAGGTGCTTTGGGAGTGGGTTTCGGAGACTCGACGGGGCGAGAACACGTGCTCGCACCGTAATCCTCGCGAGCTGAATAATATGTCTTTACCTTGGGCTTTTGGTAGGTGTATGCAAAGGTATCAAACTCGGGAGTTTCGTCGCATATCAGCTCGTCGGGAATCTCCGTAACGAAGCGCGACAACGGGTTATATGACGTTTGATTATATAACATACGGTTGCGCGTATGAGTTATATATATCTTGTCCTTTGCGCGGGTAATTGCAACGTACGCGAGTCTGCGCTCCTCCTCCATATCCTCAACGCTTGCCGAGTTTATATTCTGCGTTCCGGGGAATACTCCCTCCTCCATCGCGGGAAGGAACACCACGGGAAACTCCAAACCTTTGGCGGAGTGAACGGTCATAAGCACTACTGCGTCAGCCTCTCCGTCGTACTTATCCACCTCGGCAACGAGCGAAGTCCTTTCAAGGAACGCTCCGAGCACGGTGAGCGGAGTAACGTCCGAAAGAGAGCCGAACGTATCCTTTTCGGGATCTGAATAAACGTAAGACGCTCGATATTCATTCTCAAAATCAACGACTCCCGAAATAAACTCCTCAAGGTTGTTAAGCCTCTCCTTTTCTTCCTCGCCCGCATCTATAAGCATCTGAAGTCGGAGGCCAAGCGGG
>JAZQTY010000064.1:0-1599 GCA_045631025.1 Eubacteriales bacterium | reverse complement strand
CAGGTTTACGTTCTTACAGAAAAAGAGGGTGGACGTAAGAAGCCCTTCTTCAACGGTTACAGACCTCAGTTCTATTTCAGAACCACCGACGTTACCGGAAACATTCAGCTTCCTGCTGACGTAGAGATGTGCAAGCCTGGCGATAACATCGTTATGGACGTTGAGCTCATTACTCCTATCGCTATGGAAGTTGGACTCCGTTTCGCTATCCGTGAGGGTGGTAGAACCGTTGGTTCCGGCGTCGTTTCCGGTATCATTGCATAATTGTTACTGAATAAGTAATATTGCATATTTATTGCCGCCGTGCTCATATGAGTACGGCGGCATAAAATAAAATATCTTTGGGGATTGGTGAAATTCCATACCGGTGGTAAAGCCCACGAACTCGCAAGAGCCGAGCAGGTGAGATTCCTGCGCCGACGGTAAAGTCCGGATGAGAGAAGATATAGGGCGCGTTTTGCCCGTTTAATAGGTATCTTCTCCCTGAAATTTTAAGGGGGATTTTTTTTATGAAAAAAATATTTAACATAAACGGTAAAAGGGATATAACGAGAAAAATAGCGGTGACGGGAATTATGTCCGCCGTGTCTGCCGTCTTAATGATGTTGAGCTTTAATATTCCGATAATGCCGTCGTTTATTAAAATGGACTTTTCGGAGCTTCCCGCTCTGGTTACCGCCTTTAGCATAGGGCCCGTATGGGGAGTCGCCGTTTGTCTTATCAAAAACCTCGTAAACCTGCCTTTTACGACTACGGCGGGAGTAGGGGAGCTTAGTAACTTCGTTTTGGGAGCGCTGTTCGTTCTGCCTGCGGGGTTGATATACGAAAAAAACAAGACGAGAGTTGGCGCGCTTATAGGATCTGCCGTCGGCTCGCTTATCATGGCGGTGGTTTCTATTCCGTGGAACTACTTTGTGACGTACCCCGCTTACGTAAAAATACTCAATTTCCCGCTTGAGGCAATTCTCGGAATGTATCAGAAGATAAATCCCGGTGTGAACGGACTCGTGGGAGCGTTATTGATTTTCAATCTTCCGTATACGTTCTGTAAGGGATTGATCATTTCGCTTTTGACTTTCCTTATCTACAAGAGGCTTTCGCCGATCTTGAAGGGAAAAAACGGTCGAAATAAAGAAAAAAATTGAAAATATACTTGAAAAAACATCGTAAATATGTTATACTGTCAAGGTAGGAAATAAATACTCTTATCAAGAGTGGTGGAGGGACAGGCCCTGTGAAGCCACGGCAACCTGCAAGCAAGGGCTTGTAAGGTGCTAATTCCGGAAGATGAGAAATTTTAAAGTCTTCGGGAAGCTCCGAGGACTTTTTTTGTGAAAGGATACTGTTATGAATATGAAAAAAATGCTTTTTACATCTGAATCCGTAACCGAGGGACACCCCGACAAGGTGTGCGATAAAATATCGGACGCAATACTTGACGCAATACTTGCCGAGGATGCGGCGTCGCGCGTAGCGTGCGAAACCTTCTGCACGACGGACAGAGTTACCGTTATGGGTGAGATAACGACGAATGCCAAGGTTGACTTTGAGGCGATTATTCGCAATACCGTAAGGGATATCGGATACACGCACAGCGGC
>JAZQTY010000063.1:0-8153 GCA_045631025.1 Eubacteriales bacterium | reverse complement strand
CCGCTTGGCCTCCGACTTTATACCATTCAGCTTGACGTTGACGGTATGGCTTACTGCACGAACGGTGTAGACGCTATCGAGGGCGTTACGCTCGTAACGAGCCTCGTTGAGGCACTCGTCGGTACAGACGCAACCCTTACGCTTGACGGCTGGACGAAGCGCGCGGGTGACGTTATGGTTCCCACGGGAGTTGCAGACTTTGCACTCTCAACGGCAGACGAGTTTGAAAAGACCTACACTATTACTTGGAAGAACGGCGAGGAGATTCTCGCTACCGAGGAATACAAGTACGGTGAAACTCCTACCTTCAAGGGAGAAACTCCCACCAAGGCAAGCGACGATACCTATAATTATACCTTCGTAAACTGGACTCCTTCGGTCGGCTCTGTTGTTGGCGATGCAACCTACTACGCAGAGTTTATCAAGACCAGAAAGAACGTAGTTCTTGAGGACGAGGAAGAGGAAGAAAATACGGACAACACTCAAAAGCCTGCGGACACGACTCCCGAAACCGAGGCAGCTCCCGCTCCCGAAACCGAGGCAACATCGGGCGGATGCGGCGGCTCTATCGGAATTGCGGGCGTTGCAATGCTCGCTCTCGTATCCGGCGCTGCTCTCGTAATTAAGAGAAAAGAAGACTAATCAAAACTAATTTAAAGAAAAACCGTTGCGGGAGGCTGATAGCCTCCCCTGCGGTGGTTTTATCGGAGATTTTGTTTTAGCAAAATTGCGTTGAAAAACGCTTCAAAAAAAGCTTGTTTTAACGCAAGCCTAAATAAGCGGTGGGAGAAATCCCGCCACAAGAAAATAAGTATACTCCTAAAATGCTAACCTCGGTGATTTCAGCGCGTGAGGACGAATACCTCCATTTTTGATTTGATCGGCGCGCGCCGAAATCGCCAACAAAAATTTTAAAAAAGAGGTAACAAGAATTATGAACAAGAAGATACTTTCGATAGTTCTCGTTCTATCAATGCTCGTCGGAATGCTCGCCGTTATGCCTATAAGTGTGGGAGCGGCGACGACGTATACGATAACCAGTCCGGAGGATTGGCAAGCGCTTGGAGAAAAGTCGTCGGTTAGTAATGCGATAATTACCGTTGACCCAAGCGTAAAAGTGCTTGATTTTAGTGGATTGACTGTTAAGCCTATTCAGAAATTTAGCGGTACATTTGACGGTAACGGCGTAGTGATTAAGAATTTGAATATCACTACAACCGGCGAAACGGGTATGTTTAACTGCTTGGATGGTGATGCGACATTTAAGAATTTTGTTATAACGGATTCTACGTTTACGGGAAATCAGTGGGTAGGTGCTGTTCTTTGTTGCAGTAACGGCAAGTGCGTTACTGTTGAAAACGTTTACGTTTCAAAAACTGTTAATGTAGAAGCGACAACCACAAAGAAAGAGAGCAACGGAAAAATAAATTCTTACGCCGGCGGTATTATCGGCGGTATAACTACTACGGATAAGCTTTGCAAAATAAGCAACAGCGTATTTGCGGGTACTGTAAAAGCACAAGGTCGATATTGCGGCGGTTTGACTGGAAGTGTTAGTGCGAGCACATCTATTGAAGTAACCAATTGTTTGGCAATGGGTAAGGTGCCCGTAACATCAGCCAATGATAACAGCTGCGGTTTTTTCGGAAGTGCCGGCAAATCAGTCGTCATGACTAATTGTATATACGCAGGTGGAGCGGAAGACTCTTGGTATTATAACCGTGCCTTCTTTAGAGCGGCGACATCTGCAACCGTTACAAACTGTTATACTATTTCTTTAAGCTCTAAAGGATACTCCTATAACGATACAAATAGTGATGAAGTTACAAAGTTCGATTATATTACCGAGCTCGTAGGTAGCGACACGGAAATAACCATAGAGGGCTGGACCAAGCGCGCGGGCGACATTATGGTGCCCACGGGTGTTGCGGGCTTTGATCTTCCTCAACATTACGTAGCTCCTCAAGTTGAGAAATGGACGGGAAGCGGAACGCAAAGCGATCCTTATACCATTTCTACGGCGGCACAGTGGAGATATTTCGTTGAGCTGTCTGCTACTAACGATTTTTCGGGTGAGTATATAGAACTTGCAAGAAACATTACTCTCAACGAGGGTGACGCTGCCGAGTGGGCAAAGGGTAATTTCAGCGGTGTCATTGCTATTGACTCTATATGCTCCGATACAAGCAATAAATCCTTTGCGGGTAATTTCAACGGAAACGGCAAGACTATATCCGGTGTGTATATCAGTTCAAGCGAAGTAGAAGCAGTTGGACTTTTTGGTGAGGTTGGCACAGCTATGATTACCAATTTCCGTCTTGTAAATTCCTATATTCAAGGAACGGAATGGATGGGCGGTGTCGTTGGCGAAACCAACGGAAACGGAACTGTTATCAGCAATATTTACGTTGGAGAGGACGTATACGTTAAGTCTACGAAATCGGGCGGTAGCGGCGTAGGCGGTGTCGTCGGAGGAATCTACGGAACGCCTACTAACGTTACTATCGACAACTGTGTGTTTGCAGGAACCGTTACGGGTAGCTCTGCTGCCGTTGCGGGTATATTAGGTAATGCAAACAAAGCGTCGAACGTAACCGTCAGCGACTGTCTGTTCCTCGGAACGTCAAGCAAGAACGGTATTACTTATATTGCTAATTTGAAGGACGTTGAGTCACGCGCAGTAATAGTTACGCGTTGCGTTTCTATCGGTACTGCAACGAACGCCGTAGAGGGAAGCGACAAAGACGGCGTTACCGTTTCTGACTGCTACTGGGTAGGCAACGGTCTTAATTCCAAGTACGACGTATTTGACGCCAAAGTGAGCGCGGAGATTCTGACGGCGCTCGGCGAGGATTGGACCAAGCGTGAGGACGACTTTATTACGCTCGATATTTTCGCGGACGTTGCGAATTTCGTGCTTGATGAGGAATTCCCCGATACCGTTGTGTGGGAAACCGAGCAGGTTATCACTAACGCAAAGGAATGGAATTATTTTATATTCCTCGTTCAGGTAAAGAAGGAAACGTTTAAGGATAAAACCGTATATCTTACTAAAGATATAGATTTCAAGAAAAAGACTATCAAAACTCTCGCTCCCGACGGAGTTGCGACCTTCCAGGGTACCTTTGACGGTCAGGGACATACGCTCAAGAATTTCGTTATTGACGACACCGCTGAAGCGACCAGCCTCTTTGGCGATATTCGCGGCGGCGCGGTAATAAAGAATCTCGTAGTTGACTCGGCTACCGTTCACGCAAGCCAGTGGGCAGGCGTCGTAGTCGGTGAGGTCAGCGGCGAGGCTACTATTGAAAACGTTTTCGTAACCGAGGACGTAAAGCTTTATTCCGATCGCGGTGAAAATCAGGGTGAGGTCGGCGGTATCGTCGGCGGACTCTACGGCGAGGGAAGCGTAACTGTTCGCAACTGCGTATTCGCGGGAGAAATTCACTCCGAGGGTAAGACGGTCGGCGGTATCGTCGGCAGAGGTAACGGATTAAGCGTTACTATTGAGGATTGTCTCATGCTTGGAAGCGTCGAGTGCGATTTAGAGGACAGTAACGCAAACGGTATCCTTGGATGGAATAAGGATACGATCAAGGATGGAGCGCCTACAAAGCAGAGCACGACGGTTATCAGAAATACCGTTTACGCAGGTTGGGGATACTCCTCGTATTCCTTTGGTGCATTCGGTGAGAATACAACCATTGAGAATTGCTACTCGATCGATGTCAAGTACGCTTATTGCATAGACGTAAGTCAGTCCAAGTACGGATTTGTAAATCATATCGAAAAAACTGATATTATAAACAACGAGGAACTCGTTGCAAAGCTCAATAACGGACGCGCTACCGACGTTTGGAGACTCCGCGGAGGCGACGCGATAGTTCCTACAGATGTAATTGGTGACGACGATTACCTCATAAACGTCCACATGTTTAACGGAGCTTCCGTAAGATTCTCCGACCCCTCCGGTATCCGCTTTACGGGTATTATAGGAAGCAACTATCTTGAGAGCAAGAAGGCAGAGGGCAAGACCGTTAAGTTCGGCGTTCTCATTTCGCTCGCAAGCTACGTTGAGCTGCTTGGTGACGATGACTTTACGCCTGCTAACCTTGATGCTCTCGGCGAAGAAGTCATCAACGGCACGAGATACGTTATGATCGAGGCGAAAAACTACGGCGGAAGCACCGAGGACGGATATTACGTTTTCTCCGGAGTTCTTTATAACCTCAAGTCCAATACCAGAGAATATGCGGCACGCACTTACATTCAGATAATTGACGATGCAACCGGCGAGGTTGAAAAGACGTTGCTGTCATACTACAACCCGACCGGTAACAATAGAAGCATATTGTACGTTGCGCAGGCGGCTTACGAGGATACGAGCAATTTCTCGAACGGCTACTACAAGCACGAGCTTGCAGAGGGCCAGGGCGTATACAGTCCTTATACCGCAGCACAGCGCAAAACGCTCCTTGGGCTCTTTGAAAAGGAGGACGCAACCGATATAAGCTTCATCAGCTATAACGTAAGAAACGTTGAGGGCGGAGATACAACAAACTTTTGGGATGAGGACTACAACGTCCGTTACGAATATACAAATCGCCAGCAGTATGTGCTTGACTATCTCCTTGGTAGTGGCGCGGATATAATCGGGCTTCAAGAGGTATCTTCAAGAAGAGCCTTGGCAGACGGCGGAGATTCGCTTGATTGGTTTGATACCATCGGTAACGAGGACAAAATACTCGGTCTTACCGCCGCAGGCTATACCTGCGTTTCGGGTAAGAATATCTATACCGGACAGGATTACAAAGACCTAACGCTTGATAAGCTGGCTGAAAAACAAAAAACCATGTACAATCCTATCTACTTCAAGACGGATAAGTTTGAGCTTGTTACCAGTGGAACCAAGTGGTTTACCGCAACTCCCGACGAAGCTTCGACAATAAACGGAGCTAATACTCATAAGGCGCTCAATTTCGTTGTTCTCAAGGATAAGAAGACCGGCGAGGAGTTCGTATACGTAAATCTTCATCTTATAGTGAGAACCGAAAAAGATGAATATGACGAAGATAAAAAAGTACCTATGAACGTTGAAGATTTAGACGGTAATGATACCGGACATTTGGTCCAGGAGCTTCAAGTTATATACTTGAGAGAGATATTGCAGACGCTTGCGGATGCTTATAATCTTCCTATGTTCATCGGTGGAGACTTTAACAACAGCTATTCGGGTATAAACGAATGGTTTAGTAAGAGTGTGGTTGGTGAGAATCCTTGGGATATCAACAGCGAAGGTGAGCCTACGGAGACCGTTGAGATTTCCACGGCAAGAGACCAGGCGATAACCAAGAGCAATTATCAGTATTCCTGCACTACCGAGGACTTTACGCAGGTAGATCCCGAGGCGGGAGAAAATATATGGAAAAAGTGGGGCGCTATCGACCTTTGGTTTACTTCCAATTTTACCAACGGCGTAGTTCACAGTTATCAGATATACGATAACAAGACCAATACCACAACGGGTGAAAAATATCCCTCGGATCACCTGCCCGCAAAGATGTACGTAACTATTTACAAGAATGCATAATAGGGAGGTATATAAAAATGAAAAAGCTTTATGAATCTCCTGTTATGGAGAAAACGCTTTGCGCAACGGAGGACGTGATCTCCACGTCTCGTTACGACAATCCGGTTGAGGATCCCTTTGAGGTTTAAATAAGGGAATAACAAAGCGCGGATGGCGCAATAAAGAGAGAACGCTTCGGTTTCGATTCGTTCTCTCTTTTGTTTTTTTGCTTGGGAGGACAACCGTTGCTATAAGCCGCCCATACAACGAATAATATCGGTACCCACCGTAGGGGAGGGTATTATCCTCCCGCAAGACGAGAGGAAATAAATCAAGAAAATTGCCTCGAACGCGGCGAATTTTAACGAGAGTTGTATCAAAGCGTGAATTAAACAGCGTTGATGCGTACAATAATACCTTATACTGTATTATGGGGTAGATATATGCTTAAAGGGGTAAACAGAAACGTCATAGTCGTGCGCGGCGACAAGGGGAGTCGATTTGAAGCCGTATACATGATAATGAAAAAGGGAACCGCAGCGTCAGATACGGATATTCTTAAGGAGGCGAACAAACTCGTAGCGAGTAGCGGAATGACTGTGAAGCGCCGCCTGCCGCCGTGGCTTTGGGCCGGCGTAGGGGCACTCGGCGGCGCACTCACCGCGAGTGCGGTGTGGCTTATGGTCGTTTCGTGACGAATACTTTTTGCGCCGCGACTCGCTTTAGTTTGCCTCTGCTATTGACAACGGTGGAAAAGTATGGTATAATTGACGGTAGGTTAAATTTGATATTTCTCTGCGGCGAGTATGGGGAGCGGTGCCGTATTCGCTTTGGGAGAAAGGTTTGCGATGCTTTTTGCAGACCGCTTTTTCGCGTTCGTCAAATTATTGCCCGAGGGTTTGCGGCGTTACTTTCGGGACTTTACTTATAACCAAATACTTTAAAATAAGGAGATTTTATGCCCAAAAAGGAAAAAGGCAAGCTCCACGTTATTCCTCTCGGCGGTCTTAACGAGATTGGTAAAAATCTGACCGTTCTGGAATACGGGGACGATATTATAATCGTCGATTGCGGCTTGGGATTTCCTGATGAGGATATGCCCGGTATTGACCTTGTTATACCCGATATATCCTATCTTGAAGCCAATAAAGACAAAATTCGCGGAATGGTTCTTACTCACGGACACGAGGATCACATAGGCGCAATTCCTTACGTTTTGCGCGAGATAAATCCGCCTATCTACGGAACTAATCTGACGCTTGGAATAATTAAAAACAAGCTGACGGAGCACGTGCTCCCAGCCTCTCCGAGGCTTAACTGCGTTAAGGCAGGACAAACGGTTCGCCTCGGCGAATTCGCCGTTGAGTTTATTCACGCAAATCACTCGATTGCAGACGCCTGCTGTCTTGCGATAACCACTCCGCTCGGAGTTATCGTGCATACGGGTGACTTTAAGCTTGACGTCACGCCGATCGACGGCGAAATGATGAATATTACCAGACTTGGTGAGATAGGCAGAAAGGGCGTGCTTTTGCTCATGTGCGAGTCTACCAACGCAGAAAGAGCGGGATTTACACCGTCCGAGCGTAAGGTCGGCAAGTCGCTTGAGTATATATTTACGTCGAATGCCGATAAGCGAATAGTTATCGCGACGTTCTCCTCAAACGTTCACCGAGTTCAGCAGATCATAAACGTCAGCGCAAGACACGGACGAAAGGTCGCTATTACGGGACGCAGCATGATCAACATAGTCGCTGCTGCCGTTGAGCTCGGATATATGACCGTTCCCGACGGAGTGCTCGTTGACATTAGTGAGATACGCCGATTTAAGCCCGAGGAGCTGACGCTCGTTACCACGGGAAGCCAAGGCGAGCCAATGTCCGCGCTTTACCGCATGGCGTTCGGTGATCACTCGCAGGTAACGCTCGGAATGAACGATCTCGTCGTTTTGTCCTCAAGTGCTATACCCGGAAATGAAAAGCTCGTCGGCAGAATAATAAACGAGCTTTCCAAAAACGGAGTCAGCGTGCTTCACGACGCAGTCGTTGAGGTACACGTTTCAGGGCACGCATGCCAAGAGGAGATCAAGCTTATGCACGCGCTGACGCGCCCGAAGTACTGTATGCCCATTCACGGAGAATACAGACATCTTTCCGCAAACCGCGAGCTTGCGCTTGATATGGGAATTCCCGATGGAAATATTTTCATTTCCGATATTGGAAAGGTTTTGGAAATAGACGAAAAAGGCGCGAGATTTGCGGGAACCGTTCCAGCAGGAAAGGTACTCGTTGACGGCTACGGAGTCGGCGACGTCGGAAATATCGTGCTTCGCGACAGACGTCATCTTTCTCAGGACGGACTTATCGTTGTCGTTGCGTCGATAGACAGCAATTCAGGACTCTTGCTTTCGGGGCCGGATATAGTTTCAAGAGGCTTCGTTTATGTCAGAGAGTCAGAGGAGCTTATGGACGAGGTGCGTCAGATAGCGGCAGATGCGATAAACAGATGCCTTGACAGGGGAGTCAATTCCGATCGTATGGCACTTAAGACAGCTCTTAAGGACGATCTTACAAAATTCCTCTAT
>JAZQTY010000062.1:0-5999 GCA_045631025.1 Eubacteriales bacterium | reverse complement strand
ACGTTCGAGCCTCCAACGAGCTTCTTTTCGTCAAAAATGCATTTTCTGCTCCCTCGGAACGACTTTACGTTTCTTACCACACCTCCGAAGTCGGATCGTAGCCATGTCGTTCTGTGAGCCAAGGAGTTGTAGCTAAGTGTTGTCTTCCTAAGACCGCTTGGCCTCCGACTTACGTTCGAGCCTCCAACGAGCTTCTTTTCGTCAAAAATGCATTTTCTGCTCCCTCGGAACGACTTTACGTTTCTTACCACACCTCCGACCTTAAGGGAAGTAAAAAAACACCGTCCCTGCCCTTCAACCGTATTTTTGCAATATTTCCGGACGTTGTCAAGCATAAGTTTGTCGGAAGTGACTTAAGTTATCTTGCAGGCTCTCCGATAAGCGCCGCATCACATCTGCGAAACGTAAGTGACAAAAAAGACCGCAGTGCGGCTGAATTGGCTATTTCCGAGCATCTTCCGTTGGTTACTTCCCTTTCTGACGCCTCCGTAAGTACAGACGAATGCAGAATAAATCCCGATATACTCAAGGACATCATAGGGGATAAAATTTACGTATCTCCCTCAAGCCTTGAACGTTACGTAAACTGCCCGTTCAGCTATTACGCAAGTTACGTGCTCGCTCTGCGCGAGCCGAAGCTCGGACGCTTTGCCGCCAATCACGTCGGAGACTTTGTACACTTCGTGATGGAGCGTCTCGTAAGATTCATGCTTCCGTCCGATACAAGCGCTCCACTGCCGACACACGATGAAATTCTCCAAAAGATGCAGGAAACCGTGGACGAGTACATTAAAATTCTCGATCCCGACGAACTGCTTAAAAGCAAGCGCATGGAGCATCTTTACAAAAAGCTTTATAGGCTTTCTCTGCTCATAATCGAAACGACCCTGAAAGAATTTTCGGATTCGGATTTTCGCCCTGCGTTTTTTGAGCTTAAGCTCGACGGCAAGGACGGCCGTCCCGAGCCTTTGGAGCTTACGCTTGATAACGGAGCTCGTCTTGTGCTTCGCGGTTATATTGACCGAGTTGACGTTTGGAAGGATGGGGACGACGTTTTCGTACGTATAGTAGATTACAAAACCGGTAGTAAGCAATTCAATCTGTCCGAGCTCAATTACGGTATAAACATGCAGATGATGTTGTATCTGTTATGTATTTGTGCCAATCCCGGAACCCAACTCAAAGAAATGACGGGGCTTGACAACGACAGTCATCCTATACCCGCCGGTATCGTATATCTTTCCTCTGCAATGTCAAAAACGCAAATCACAAGCTTTGACGTTACGGATGAGGAAATTTTCGATACGGCAGAAAGCAAAATAAACAGAAGCGGTCTTATTCTTAAAGACGAAAAGCTTTTGAACGCGATAAGTCATTCGCATTCCAAGGATGTTCTTCTCGGAGTTACTCACAAGAATGGAGTATATTCGGGAAAAGCTCTCGTTGACATCAATCAGCTTGGCGAAATTTTTGAAGAGCTAAAGCGAACGCTCGTAAACATCGGAAACCACGTATATTCAGGTGTTGCCGATTGCTCACCGCTGACCGACCTTGGACAAGACCCATGCCACTACTGCTCTGCAAAGCAGATATGCAGAAAAAACATTTCTAACTCAAGGAGGTTTTAATGGCTACTAAATGGACAGAGGCGCAACTCGCCGCTATAAATACTAAAAATAAAACTCTCCTTTTGAGCGCAGCGGCAGGCTCGGGAAAAACGACGACTCTCACGCAAAGAATAATCAGCGCCATAACCGATCCCGAAAAGCCTGCGGATATATCAAATATGCTGATCGTTACGTTTACTCGCGCGTCAGCCGCAGACCTTAAATCTAAAATTTTCAATGCAGTTTCAAGGGAGCTCGCTCAAAACCCCACAAACAAGCATCTTTCAAAACAGCTTATTAAGCTCGTAAGCGCGCAAATTTCAACCATTGATTCATTTTATCTTAACGCAGTACGACAAAATTTTTCCACTCTCAATATATCTTCATCCTTCCGCATTGCGGACAGCTCGGAAACCAATCTCCTCGCAAGATCTATAATTAAGGACGTCATTGAAGATTTCCACAATGATTGGGAGAACTTTTCCTCTCTTTGCGAATGCTTTGAATCCGTGCGCGACACCGATGGCGTTATGGAGGACGTGCTTTTAGATCTTTACATTTCCTGTATGAGAACACCCGAGGGCGTTGATTACCTAAGACGGGTATCCGGAGAGGCTTTTACCGACATAACCACGGACTTTCTTGATTCTCCTTACGGAACGATCATTCGCAATCATACCGTTTCGGTCGTAGAGGGATACCTTGAGAGCTACGATTATGTTCTGGAGAAGATGTCGCTCGATGAAAAGCTTTTTGCCGCGTACTACGACGCTATGAACAGCGATAGAGTCCTCTTGATCGAGCTTCTTGATCTTCTCAACGAGGAAAAGAAGGCTCATGACTATACGGCGGTGGCAGAAGAAATAACTTACTATGAGTTTCCCTCAATGAAGCCGCTTCCCTCAAAATTTGTATCTCCCATTAGTGTCTTTGCAAAGGCATTGCGTGACTCCTTAAAAGCCGATATCAACACCTTGAAAGAGGAATATTACAGTTATTCAAAGAACGACTTGTCTCGATTTTTTGCTCTAACCGCAGAAAATCTTGATATGCTTTGGCATGTGCTCGCAAATTTTGAAATCCGCTACAACGAGGAAAAGGCTCGCCGAAATATACTTGAGCTTACCGACGTCAAGCGCTTGGCATTTAAGCTTTTCGTAAACGCTGACGGCACGCCAACGGAGCTTGCGCGCAAAACTGCAGAACAGTATACGGATATATACATCGACGAGTATCAGGACGTTGATCCCGTGCAGGATCTTATATTCCGCTCGATTTCAAAGTCCGACAACCGCTTTATGGTCGGCGATATTAAGCAGAGTATATATAGCTTCCGAGGAGCAAAGCCCCAGCTTTTTGCCGATTACCGCGCACTTTTCCCAACACACGGCTCAAATGAAGCTGACAGCGCGGAGTGTGAAACGATATTCATGTCGGAAAATTTCCGTTGTTCAAAACCCATCATCGACTTTACGAACACCGTTTGCGCCCCGATATTCACCGCCTGCAAGGGTAGCATCGGATATACCGCAGAGGACGATCTCGTATATTCCAAGGGAACGGATAAAGACGCAGAAAAGAGTACGCCCGTAAGCGTATCGATTTTTGCAAAGAACTCCAAAAATCTTATCGCTGACGACGTTGACGTTAGCGCCTTACCTTCACCGTCGGTGGCAGAGTCAAAATTTATTGCAAATACGATTTACGACCTAATAAAGAACGGCAAAAAGGAAAACGGAGAGCGTATTCGTCCTTGTGATATTGCAGTACTTTTCAGAAATAAAAGCACCGCAAACCGAATTGCCGATGCGCTTACGGAGCTCGGTATAAAATCGAACAACTCCGACGCATCAAAGTATTTTCAGAATCCCGACGTCGTGATGATGCTCTGCATACTCAATGCCGTCGACAATCCCCAAAGAGACATTCAGCTTGCGGGAGCGCTCAAGTCACCGATATTCAATTTCACTATGGATGACCTTTTGCTGATAAACAGCGTAGGCACTGCAACCGACTCTCTATACGATAAGCTTTGTCTTTATTGCGAGCAAAGCTCTCCACTTGGTCAAAAATGCAGAGACTTCAACAACACTCTCGAAAAATGGAGAAGCATCTCGGCATCTATGCCTATTGATAGATTTCTGACCCACGTATTTTCGTCCGAATGCTTTGTCGCCTCCGGGCTTCTCTGCGAAAAGGGCGCATCCAACGAGGGAGGAAACCTGCAAAGGCTCTACGACTATGCTCGCACGTTCGAAGCAGGCTCATTCAAGGGGCTTTACAATTTTATAGAGTTTATAAACTCCATTATTGAAAACGGAGAAATGATGAACGTATCCGACGAGGGCGGTGATGAAGACTGTGTGACTCTCACTACGATACATAAGTCCAAAGGGCTTGAATTCCCCGTTTGCTTCGTTTGTAACTGCGCTTCGGGCTTTAACACCGGTAGCAGCAATCCCCATCTTTCGTTTGAATACGGCATCGGCGTTGCAATGACTCTTTCGGACAGCACGGGCTTCGCATACTACTCCTCCCCCCTCAAAAAATCCCTTGACCTATATACTAAACTGAAGGGCGTTGAGGAAGAAATGCGAATTCTTTACGTTGCGCTCACACGCGCCAAGGAACGCCTTTATATCACGGGTAGCTATTCAAGATCGGTGATGCCAGGAATACTTGAACGAAAGAATTTCCTTGAGATATTCAACTGCCCTCACAGTATTCTTTCCGCGCAGTCTTATATGGATTGGATCCTTCCGCACCTCGACGGCTGCGAATCCCTTGCACAGCTTGACTTATACACGACCGACAACCTCCCTAATTTTCATGCATCTATTGATACAAGCTTATGCGATGAGGAAAAGGATGCATTAAACGTTGAGCTTTACGAAAAGCTTAAGAAAAAATTTGCATTTGAATATCCCTATCCCGATCTTCAAAAAATTCCTGCAAAGCTTTCAGTATCCAAGCTTTCTCCCGACGTTCTTGATTTAAGCGACACTTCTCTTTCTCTCTTTGACAGAACTGTAGAGCCCACAGTTCCCGCTTTCTTCGCACCGACAAAAAAGCATGCGTCTGCCACCGAGCGTGGAACGGCAACTCACCTCTTTTTGCAGTTCTGTGACTTTGAAGCACTACACCGTCAGGGTGTTGCAGAAAGCATTGCAATGCTTACGGAAAAGAGATTTATTCCCAAAAGCATTGCGGAAATCGTTTACTCGGACGATCTGGAGTCGTTAAGGCAAAGCGAATTTTTACAAGAGATACTTTCTGCGAGGCGTATAATACGCGAACAACGCTTCAGCGCGCTTTTGCCCACTGCCGCGTTTACCCGCGAGCCTGCTTTCAGAGAAAACGTAAAGAATGAAACGATAGCCGTACAGGGTGTTATCGACATAATAGTCATAGACGATAACGGCGACGTATCGCTTTACGACTACAAAACCGATCGCCTTACAAAGGAAGAGCTTGCCAATGAGGCGCTTGCCGCAAGAAAGCTCAACGAGCGACACGCGATGCAGCTTTCCTACTACGCAAAGGCGGTAGAGGACATGTTTGGCAAGCCCCCAAAGCGTGTCGCAATATATTCAACTCACGCCGCAAGACTCTTTGATATCGTACCCTGCTCCTTAATAATTCCGCCCGACATTCTTTGACATTTGAGACGCATATGGAATATACTTTTACAGAGAGGGTAATTCCTCAAAAAACTGTAAAGGAGCATCCATATGCCTACAATAGAAAATTTCGCAACGGTCAGCTACACGTCGGGCGGCGTTGCGGCAACAAAAAACTCAAATCTTGCCGAGATTGAGCTGGATTCTTCGCTTGGATTTTCAAAGGCAACGCTCGGTACGACCTATTCATCGGATTCTCCCGTCACCTTCGTTCTTTCCGTAACGAACAATTCTACGGCAACGGTCACGGGTTTTACCGTCACGGATAATCTCGGAACATTCACAGAAGGCGCATCGGAGCTTACTCCCCTCACCTTTTTGTCTCCTGCCTTGCTTTTGATTAACGGTCAGGACGCAAGTGCATTGCTGACGACAGACGCTACATCACCGAGCGCCGTCGTGTTTACTTTCCCATCGCTCGCTCCCGGTGAGACGGCAAATATTATCTACAATGCGCTCCCCAACTCTTATGCCCCCCTCGTTGAAGCCTCCACGATAACGAATTCTGCGACTCTGCAAAGCAATTCCGACTGTGCCGACGGTGAAGCAAGCGCAACCGTCACGGTAAGCTCTGCCGCTGACATTGAGGTCATTAAATCCATGTGCCCCAATCCCGTAGTATGCGGCGACACGATCACCTACACGGTAAAAATCTACAATTACGGCAATATTGACGCTGAAAACGTAGTTCTTACCGACACCTTTAATCCCG
>JAZQTY010000061.1:0-21405 GCA_045631025.1 Eubacteriales bacterium | reverse complement strand
GGTTGAAATTAAGTCGGTTAAATTCTACATTTAATATGAAAAAAGGCACTCAAACGAGTGCCTTTTCTAGTGGTGTTATTTATAGCTTTGTCAAAATTACGCCTTATTAACTGAACCGAAGAGCTCCATCTTTTCCTTAACTGTAGCCTTGATAGCCTCAAAGCCGGGAGCGAGGAGCTTGCGGGGGTCAAAGCCCTTACCGGAAAGATCCTTGCCCGCCTCAACATATGCGCGGGTAGCTGCCGCAAAGGAGAGCTGGCACTCGGTGTTAACGTTGATCTTGGAAACGCCAAGGGAGATTGCCTTTTTGATCATATCCTCGGGGATACCCGTACCACCGTGAAGAACCAGAGGCATCTTGCCAACCTTTTCGGAAACTGCTGCCAAGGTCTCGAAGGAAAGTCCCTGCCAGTTTGCGGGATACTTGCCGTGAATATTTCCAATGCCGACTGCAAGCATGGTAACGCCGAGATCTGCGATCATCTTGCACTCGTCGGGATCTGCGCACTCACCCGTGCCGACAACTCCGTCCTCTTCACCGCCGATAGCACCAACCTCAGCCTCAAGTGAAAGTCCCTTTTCGTTACATACCTTTACAAGCTCCGTAGTCTTTGCAACGTTCTCGTCGATAGGGTAGTGAGAACCGTCGAACATTACGGAAGAAAATCCTGCTTCGATGCACTTGTAGCAAGCATCGTAAGAGCCGTGGTCGAGGTGGAGAGCAACGGGAACGGTGATTCCGAGCTCCTCAATCATTCCGTTGACCATTCCAACGACAGTCTTGTAACCTGCCATGTACTTTCCTGCGCCCTCGGAAACGCCGAGAATTACGGGAGAGTTCATTTCCTGTGCGGTAAGAAGGATAGCCTTCGTCCACTCGAGGTTATTGATATTGAACTGTCCTACGGCATATTTGCCTGCCTTTGCTTTTTGAAGCATGTCTTTTGCTGAAACCAACATATTGTGTCTCCTTTAAAATATTATTACTGAATTATTATACACCATAAGACAACAAAAATCAAGATATTAAGCAAATTTTTTATCATTAAAACATAAAAATTAACAAATAGTTTGTAGAAAAAACACAGTACGAATGTTATACTATACTTGTATCGTTATTCTATTTCGATTTGGTCTATTTTGACAGCTCAAATCCATCCTTTTTTGTTCTTCGGAGGTCGCCATGGCTAACAATAATCAATACGTTGATTCAAAAAAAATACATACTGATCTGCTTGAAATATATGAAGCTCTGTGCGAAAAAGGCTACGATCCTACCAAGCAAATCGCTGGCTACATACTTTCAGAGGACCCCGTTTATATAACAGACTGGAAAAATGCTCGCGGCAAGATTTCGCACATAAACAGAGACGATCTGCTAAACGCTCTTATAAACAGCTATTTGGGAATCGAAAGCGAATAAAATTTAAAGGAGAGAAAAATGAAAATTCGTTTACTGAAAAATTTTTCTTTTCTATTTATCATCAGTATTCTTCTCGTTACTTTTTCGGTAGCTATAAACGGAGCATCAGTTAACAAGCCTGACGTCGACGCCAGTCTCGCTAACGCCGTCAGCTTATATAACGTCAATACGGACAAGGTCGTTTACAGTGTCAACTCGGACAAAAAAATTTTCCCCGGCAGTACGGTAAAAATGATGACCGGGCTTATTGCCTGCGAAATGTTATCCGATAGGCTTGACGAGGTAATACAAATTACGGACAAAATGCTTGAGGGTACGGAGGGCGCCAACGTAAAGCTTAAGAGCGGTATGTCTCTGACCGTTGAAAACCTGCTTTACGGGCTTTTGTGTGGTGGTGGCAACGATGCCTGCCTTGTTATATCAAATATATGCTACGGCAGTCCTGAACGCTTTGTAGAGGTAATGAACGATAGGGCAAAAGCGCTTGGCATGAGAAGAACTTTTTTTACGAATCCCACCGGCATTGATGATGAAAATATGTACTCAACGGTCGGCGACGTTATTCTTCTCGCGAGTGCAGCTTCTCAAAATAAGCTATATCTTGACGTAAGCTCAAGTGTCAATTATGAATTTACTCCAATCGGAGAGGGCGAGTCAATAAAAATTTATAATAGAAACTCTTTAATCAGCAATTTTTATGCGTTTGGCTATACAAATCCGAACGCAGAAGGACTCATCGCCGGAAATACTGATCTCGGCGGTTATTGCGTAGTCACTTTTGCCGAAAAGCGCGGAACGCAATATATTTGCGCCGTCATGGGCGCACAACGCGATGAAAACAAAATATACTCGTACGAGCTTACCAATTCCCTTCTTTCTTATGCATTCAACGACTTGATCTATACTAAAATAGCAAGCGCAGGAGAATATATATGCGACGCCCACGTTAATTACGTTACCCCCGAAGCAAACACGAGTAACGCAACCGTCGCCTGTATTATAAAAAATGACGTATACGCGCTTACTGATGCAAGCTTTTCAGAGGACGAAGGATTGCAGTATAAATACTATTTACACCGCGATAATTTGAACGCCCCCATAAAGGAAGGCACTATCGTGGGGGGCGTTGATATTCTTTATAACGGTGAATACGTTGGAAGCGCGATGCTGATAACCGCTTCATCAGTAGAAGCCAACGGTGCACTATTATTTTTAAAAAATTTAAAAGAATTTTTTATATCGTTACCGTTTTTGTGTTCTGTAATTTTTCTTGTAATAATGCTATCGTTATACTTGTATCTATCTGACATAAGAAATCGCAGAGCACTAAAAAGAGGTAAATTAAAAAAAGGAAAATTTCGTAGAAAGTTTTAAAATAAAAGCCCCTGCCCGTACTATACACGTACAAGCAGGGGAAATGATTTACTTTTCTTCAGTTTTGTTGAATTTTTTAGTTATAAAAGCAAAGAATCGGAAATTCTTGTGGCCGAGGAAATAACCAAGCCACGAGGTAACAAGTGAAGGAATTATGATTATAAAATATATCCACCAGAAATGAGAGAGCTTATTGCTACCAATAGATATGCTGGATATTAGTCCGCGGTACATTCCCTGAATAAAGAGAGACGCCGTTTGTGCAATACCGGCTGTGTTACCCGCCCAAGTGTGATTTGCCATAAACGGATACGAAACGGTATACGCAATAGCAATCAGATAATTTGGTATATTGGCTACTAAAGCAAGTATAAGTCCCGTATGAGGGCGATATGGCTTCTTTCCTACGTCAACGGAAATTTTATCCTTTGCGCCAATGTCCCACGTCATTGTATATATGAGGAACAAATAGAACAAGATAGCACAACAGCTTACGACCACCGTTAAAACACTGCTCGTACCGTTCACCTCTGCCGCAGATGTTGCAGCAAAAAGCACGAAGCCAAAAATAGATATGGCTATTTGATTTACGAACATTTTTATAATATTATAGGAGTGTTTACTAAAGAAATCTTTCATTATATACCTCCGTAAATTTACAACGTATTTTGCTCACGAGTAATTATATACAATAACAGCATTTTTTTCAATAACCTATTTCAAAAGTTTACATTTTATCAATTAAATTCTCACTTATACAACACAAAGGAGAAAAAATGGCATACAATATCTCACTCGATACGCTTCCCTCGCTTGTTCGTGAATTTGCCTCGTATAAATCCGTAATTCAAAACTCTTCCGAAAAAACGATTTCCGAATATCTTTTAGATCTTCGCACTTTTTTCAGATTTTTAGTCGCGAGAGATAAAAAGATTTCTCCAAGTTCAGAGGAATTTGAGAAAATAGATATTCGCAGCGTCGATCTTGATTACATCAAAAATATTACGACGGAAGATATTTACGAATTCCTTATGTATGCAGATAACGTTCGAGGAAACATGGCAGCAGCAAAATCACGCAAGCTTTCTTCCATAAAGGGATTTTTCAAATATCTTACAACTAAACGCTTGATGCTTGAGGACAATCCTGCAATAAACATTGAAGCACCCAAGAAAAAGCAAGCGCTTCCTAAATTTTTGTCGCTTGAGGAGAGCCTTGAGCTTTTAAATGCAATTAAAAATGACAAGGAATCAAAGAGCACCGTGCGTGACTATGCAATCGTTACGCTGTTCCTTAACTGCGGTATGCGTGTGTCTGAATTGGTCGGCATAAACATAGAGGATGTTGACGCTAAATTCAGATCTCTCACGGTAACGGGAAAAGGAAATAAGCAACGCATCGTTTATCTTAACGATGCATGTCGCGTAGCTCTTGCCGAATATATGGAAGAACGTTTAGGCGAGACACACAAGGCTTGCATGAGCAACGCTTTATTTTTGAGCGGACGCGAGCAAAGGATAAGCGTGAAAACCGTCCAATGGATGGTATATAAATATCTTGATATGGCAGGGCTTGAGTCTAAACACTATTCCGTACATAAGCTTCGCCATACCGCGGCAACGCTTATGTATCAGACCGGAAACGTTGACGTTCGCGTGCTTAAGGATATTCTCGGACACGAGCAGCTTAACACAACGCAAATTTATACTCACGTAAGTAATCAAAGCATGGAAGATGCTATGTCGCACAATCCCCTGTCCTCGCAAGGCGGCGTTGACGACGAATAACCCTCTATTAAATTATTTTGTTGACATTCCTTTGCCGACATGATATAATTTCATTATAAAACAATCTTAACTATAAGGAGATTTACCATGGGATTTAAAAGAGCCGAATGGCATAGCGGACTTACATACCGTCAAACGTGCGATCAATGTCGTACCATTATAACATATAAGGACGACGTTTTGGATTTCCGTCCGTGGTACGCCGACGGATTTATTATCTGTCCGAACTGCAAAAAGCCCTTAAGACACAAGGAAGCGTATGATATTTCCAAGAAAACCACAATGACGGCACAGCCAGCCAACACCGCAGTGCCCACTTCTATGACAGATACGCCCGACAGACCGATTTCACAAGGAAGACCTGCCTTTTGTTCGAACTGCGGAAAAGCTTTTGCAGAAAATGACAACTTCTGCTCGGTTTGCGGAACTAAAAGAGACTAAATAACACAACGAAAAAACCACCGATCGGTGGTTTTTTCGTTGTTTATAGGATTATACAAATAAGTCCGTTGCTACCCTCGTTTATGATGCGTTCAAGCGTTTCGGAAAGCTTTGTTCTCGACTCCTCTGGCATATGATCAAGCTTTGTGTGCAAGCCGTCGTTTACAAGCTCGTATAGACTCTTTCCAAACATGTTGGATTCCCAAATTTTAGATGGATCCACCTCAAATTCCCGTTGCAGATGCTTTACAAGCTCATCGGACTGCTGTTCGGTACCTACGATCGGATTGATCTCGGTTTCAATATTTGCCCTAATCATATGAATCGATTGAGCAGATGCGCAAAGCTTTACTCCGTAACCTCCCGCCTGCTTGACGATCTTCGGTTCCTCAAGCTTGAGATCTTCAACTGCCGGCATTACTATACCGTAGCCCTTTTCTTCCGCGGCTTGAAGTGCCTCTGAAACTCGCTCATACTGCTTCTTTGCCACAGCAAGATCCTTTAAAAGCGCTATCAAGGTTTCTTCGCTATCTATTTCAAAGCCTGTAAGCTCACTTATAACGTCATAATACAAAGCATTGTCAAGCTCTATACGTATCGATGCTTTTCCGTTCCCAAGATTGATTTCGTCTAATGAATAAGACTTAATATACTCATTCTCACCAAGAATATTTACAGCTTCCCTTATATCTCCCGCCTTATGTATCTTTTCTGCGCAAGAGCGCACCGTTGCATATATTGATGATTTTATTTCATGCGTGCAATCAATCGCGCTCATCCAAGTGGGCAACTCAATCTGAAGCTCTGAAACAGGAAATTCATGGAGTACAAGCTCTAAAATGTTTTTAATATCTTCAAAATCAAGGTCAATACAGCTTACAAGCGCTACGGGAACCTTATATTTAGCTTCTAATTCATACGCAAGGGCGATTGCCTTTTCAGAGGTTGGCTGCGCAGAATTTAATATCATTGCAAAGGGCTTACCGATTGTCTTTAATTCGTTTACGACTCGCTCCTCCGCCTCAACATAGCTTTCCCTTGAAATTTCACCTATTGATCCGTCGGAGGTGATCAGCATTCCTATCGTAGAATGCTCCTTAATCACCTTCTCCGTTCCCATCTCTGCCGCCTCAACGAAGGGCATAGGCTCCTCTTGCCACGGAGTATTTACCATTCTCGGCTGACCGTTTTCAATAGTGCCGAGAGCTTCGCTCACGATATAGCCAACACAATCAATCATTTTTACGCGTAAGGAAGCGCAATCGTCAAGCTTTATGGTAACCGCCTCGTCGGGAACAAATTTCGGTTCTGTTGTCATTACGGTTTTTCCCGCCGCAGACTGTGGCATTTCATCTCTCGCTCTGTCGCGGGAATATCCGTCATCAATATTCGGAAGGACAAGCGCTTCCATAAATCTTTTGATAAAGGTGGATTTACCCGTGCGCACGGGCCCAACGACTCCGATATAAATATCTCCGCCGGTCCTCTCGGCAATATCCCGATAAATTGAGTGTTCACCCATAAATAATATCCTCCCAAATGATTTAGCAATTTATTTTTCTGCTAAATTATATGGGAGGATATTTCGCGTTATGACTTTTTTCTCTTTGATAAAATCTCGTTTATTTCATTTATTGCCGCCAATGGAAGCATATCTTCAAGGGATTCGTTATTTTTTATTTTTTCTCTTACGACGGTAGAGCTTAAGCTATAATATTTTTTATCTGCTTTTAGTAACACGGTTTTTGCCGAAGGATATTTCTCGGCATTAAATTGAGCCATTTTTTCTTCGTAATCATAATCCGTTTGATTTCGGTATCCTTTAACGATAGCGTCTGCCGAAAGCTCCTTTGCGAGCTGCCAAAGCATTCCTTTCGAGGATATAACGCATACGTCATCTACTCCGCCAAGTGCAAGCTCTGCAATACGCTCTCTTTCCTCTATATTAAAGGTATATATCTTTTGATCATTTATCATAACTGCAAGATAAACCTTATCATACAGTTCTGCAGCTCGTTTGGCGATATCAATATGTCCGTACGTAATTGGATCAAAGCTCCCGGGAACTATGGCAACAGTTTTTCCGTCTTTCATACTCGCTCCTCACTTTGCAGCATAAGAATAGTTATAAACGCTCTGCCGTATTTTGATTTTTTTATGACCTTGAAGCACTTTTCGAGTGAAGAATTCACTCCAAAAATATTTTCCTCGCCGCTCTCGCAAATAATAAGAGTACTTTCTTTTAAAAATCCACCATCCAAAAGAGCTTGAAGTGAAGGCTGATAAAAGTTCGAAGCATATGGAGGATCAATAAAAATTACGTCAAATTTTTTACCAATATTTTTCTTCAAATATGACAAATACTCGTCCTTGCGAATATCGCATCTGTTCTCAAGATGGGTTTTGATTGCATTTTCCTTTATTATCTTTACAGCCTCTAACGATTTGTCTATCAATACTGCCGACGCGGCCCCACGACTTACAGCCTCAAGCCCCATTTGTCCGGAGCCGGCAAAAAGATCAAGGACTACTCTGTCTTCAACGTCACCTTGAAGCATTGAAAAAACAGCTTCCTTGGTACGCTCTGCGGTAGGTCTTGTAGCATCTCCCTCCAGCGTTTTAAGACGAATTCCTCTTGCTGATCCCGATATAATTCTCATCATTTTTAGTCACCGCTTTCCTTATCCTTGTGAAAATACGAGTATACCGCAACGGCGTCCTTTTCGCCTATTCCGGAAACACGCAAAAGCTCCTCTCTGGTTGCATTCTTAAGTCTTGTAAGAGTTCCAAAATAGACAAGCAGCTTTCTTGCTTTGGCTTCTCCAATACCGTCTATCTGCTTTAGTGACGATCTGGTAAGCGTTGCACTCTTGGCACGCGTTGTTTTACCGACGGTAAATCGGTGCACCTCTTCCTGTATGCCGTAAATAAAAGTAAAAATAAGTCTATCCTTGGCAATATTTATTTCCTGCGTATCAGTACATAGCGCTCGCGTTTTATGGAAATCGTCCTTAACCATACCAAATACGGGAATGACAACGCCAAGCTCTGACAAGGCTTCTTTGGCGGCAGAAACGTGTCCTCGTCCACCGTCAACGAGTATTAGGTCTGGATATTCAGAAAAAGCTCCCGCCCCCCCATCATTTAAATGCTTTATACGGCGAGTCAGCGCCTCCTTCATAGAGGCGTAATCGTCGGGGACATCGAGATTTTTAATATTGAACGTCCTATAATCCGATTTCGCTTTTTTGCCGTTCTTATAGACTATCATTCCGGCAGTTATATTTTCCCTACCAATATTTGATATATCGTAAGCCTCAATACGCATAGGCACGCTTTCCAATCCCAAAAGGCTTGCCAACGCAATTAGAACACTCTCATCCTTTTGCGCTTCTTTTGTGCTTTGCTTTGCCTTTTCCTCTGCATTTGAAACAACCGTATCGCATAACGTCTTTTTGTTGCCGCGCTCGGGCATTTTAACAGTCACACGTCTTCCCGCTTCTCTACTGAAATATTCTTCAAGAACGGTAATATCGTCAGCGTCCAAATTAAATGAAAGCAATATTTCTTTCGGTATACCTTCGCGCTTTTTATAATGCTCTACCAAAAAAGCAGACAGTGCTCCATCATCCGTTTCGGTTTCCGCGCCGAAAATATAGTCGCTTTTGTCAATTACTGCGCCGCCTCTTACGTATACGCAAGAAATACACGAGCAAAAATCATCCTTCCATAAGCCGAAAACGTCCATTTCGGTATCAGGCGCCGCTACAACCGTCTGCTTTTGATGAATAGCGTCAAGCGCTTCTATCGTATCTCTGCATTTTGCTGCCGCCTCAAAATATTCTGCTTCAGCAAATTCAATCATTTGAGCTGAAAGCTGCTTTTTTGATTCCGCCGTATTCCCCTTCAAGATATCCGTAGCGCACTTAATAAGTGACAGATATTCTTTTTTTGTGACCTTCCCCGTACAAAGACCGCAGCATTGTCCAATCTGATAATAAAGGCAAGGCCTTGATTTGCCTATATCCTGGGGGAATTTCCGCTTGCAAGCAGGTATTCCCAAGCTTTTGTGCAATATATCAAGAAGCGAATATACCGTCGAGGTCCCGGAAAACGGACCGAAGTACTTGCCTTTATCTGCAACACGCGAGCGTGTAAATACAATTCTCGGATATTCCTCGTGAGTTATTTTGATATACGGATATGATTTTGCGTCTTTTAGTTTAATATTATATTTGGGCGAATACTGCTTAATAAGTGTATTTTCAAGTGTAAGCGCCTCTATTTCTGTTTTACATATAATATAATCAAAATCCTCCGTAAAATAAACCATTCTCGAGGTCTTTGCGTTTTTTTGAGAGTTTTGAAAATATTGAGATACTCTGTTTTTTAGCTTGCGAGATTTGCCGACGTATATAACGTTACCGTTTCTGTCCTTCATTATATAGACACCGGGAAACAGCGGCAGTTGATTCGCTTTATTTAACAGTTCGTTAGTTCTATTTATTGTTTGGGGCATCATAAGCTCCTTATAATTGACGTTAAATCATACGGGGTTGCCACACAACAAGCGCGACAACCCCGTAAAAAGGCAGATTATTCAAACTCTGCGAATCCTGTATTTATAAGATCAACCAAGCCCTTTATAGCCTCTGTTTCATCAATACCCTCGGCGCTGATGGTAACTGTCATACCCTTTGCAATACCGAGCGACAAAACGCCCAACAAGCTTTTAGCGTTAATTTTACGATCCTCTTTTTCTATCCATACAGAAGACTTATACGAATTCGCCTTTTGAATAAAGAACGTAGCGGGTCTTGCATGTAAGCCTATGTGGTTTGTTATGGTAACATCTGTTTTAGTCATAAAGTTTGCTCCTGTTCGTTTGCATATTAAGCAGAAACCATAAAGTTATTGCCGATAATACCTTATAAATAGTATATCAAAAAAACACAATAAAATCAATAGATAAACATTGGTTAATTTCAATAAACTTTTTATCTCAAAACTGCCAAAAGACTCTCATTTTTCACACTTTTTTGATTTTTTTGATAAAATACGTCTCTTTTTACATTTTTTGACTTACTGCTCTGTCGGCACAGCAACGATTTCATCGATCCTAATAGTTATTGAAACTCGTTCAGTACGGATTTCTTGCATCTGTCCCGGGGCGATATAAGTAGAGCCGTTTACCAAAAATCCACTTTGTTCCGAGTATCTTCCCTGACAAAGAAGTCTACCTTGCGCATCAATTCTCGTTTGTGTATCCGGGTATTTGACCTCAATTATCGTACCGTCCGTCTTTGTAAAATATTCAGACGCGGGAATGATACTGCCAAGCGCCTCTGTACTGTTTTCTGTAGCGTTGGTAAGGGTACCAAAATACTCATTATCGGATGCAAAATAAACCTTGTCATCAATTTCCATATAATTAGGTGTAGTGTGACGAATATCCATTACGGTATAGCTTACGGTATAATCGGAAAGATTTTTAGTCGATGATATCCAATCAAGTATGTTATATCTAAAATACACACCAACAACGGCAACTATTATGAGTAAAATTATTACTACGTCCAAAACTCCAAATCTGGGAGTGGCTCCGGGCGTTTTTTTCTTTCTCTCTCTCATATAACTAACTCCTTATTGTTCCTGTAAGCCAATGCAGAAGGCTTCACAAGCATAGTTGGGGAACTTGAGATACAGCTTCTCTCCAACGGCAATTCTCGTGCCGTTTATCGTATATCCTTCGCCTTCCTCATAGTGAGCAGTAGCTGTAACGGTAATTCTCAAATCATACTTTCCATCAACAACGGAAAGTATACCGATGCCGTTATCGTTTTCTTCTTGCATGTTATATTTCAATTCGGAATACGGATTGTTTTCAACAGCCTCAACGTATCCGAGGTCACTTTTCGAAACGGAGTCTTGAACGAGCTCGGAAATTACAACGTTATCAATATATTGCTCGTCTACGCCCTTTACTTCTACAACGTATCTGATCTGTACGGTTTTATCCGCAGTTATATTTTTAACCAATGACGTGGGCAAAAACAAATACACAAGCCCGGCAGTTATAAGCAATATAACGACTATCAGTAAGAAGTCAACGAGATTGAATTTTTTTCGCGTACGCTTTGGCGCCTGCTGCGCTGAATTATTACTTTCATTCATTTCAAAAAGCTCCTTTAACTTTACATTTGAAGGTCAAGTGAGGAAGAACGGTCATGAAAATCCTCATACGGTTCTGCTTTCGAGATTTGGCGCTTACCTATTCTGATACAAGCTACGCCCATTGCAAGCGCTGCCCAGAACATAAAGAATATTCTGTAATTATACCAAACGTAGTCAAACATTCCCATTATCAGCAGCGCGCATACCGAAAACAACGCTGCTATAACGAAGAGATAGCTGTCACGTGATATGGGCGACCTTGAATATTCAAAACTCTTTTGCGCGTAGAAAAATATTATCAATCCAAAGCACAAAAGTCCGCTAAATCCCATGGTTATAAGAATTTGCAGATAAAGGTTGTGGCTGTGAACAGCCGATTCTATTCCCGCATACGCATACATAGGATAGAGCTCTGAAAATGCTGAATTTCCATAGCCAATTCCACCCCAGAAATACTCCTTGAGCATTTCCACGCATCCTTTCCAAGTGTATACACGATACAGAGTAGAAGAGTCTGCCATATTGCCGATACTCATAAACCTTTTAACGACGTTGTCGGGAAGAATGAACGGCAAAAACGGCAAGGCTATAATCGCACCAAAAATAGCTCGCATCGTTTTTTTACTGTAAAACAGGAAGAAAGCAGTAGCACAAACAATAATAGCAAGCCAAGCTGCGCGCGACCACGTAAACACAGTACAAAGCGCGATAATACTGCATGAAATTATACAGAGAGTTCGACTTCGTTTAGTTTTACACGAAATCAACTGATATAATGCAAATGGGAAGATAACCGCAAGGTAAGCGGCTAAATAATTAGGATTTTCAAACAACGACGTAGTTCTGCCGTAGATATTTGAAAAATAGTCCACGTCAAGCCATGCATTTACCGAGAGTCCAAGAATATACTCTCCTACGCCAATAAATGCGACGACGGTACCAGAGCTGACTATTGCCACAAGGCACCTCTTAAGCCATTTTTCCGTTCTGATAAGATTTACTATCAAGAAATATATAAATCCAAGGATGCACGAGATGGACGCTGATGCATGCGAATCTCGGCCGCCAACGGAAATAGCTCCCGAAAGATATATCAAAATCAAGAAGAATACGACTGAAAAATCCATAAGCTCGAGCTTGAATATACGCTTTCCACGTATTAGCTTAACTACGTACGATATAACGGTTACAAAAACAAACGCGAGTAACGCAAGTGTAGGATTCTCCAAGAACGAGAAGAATGGCAATCCGAAAAGACATATCAAAACGCCAATTTCAGGTGCATACATTATGAGGACGATAGCCACGCACATAAATAGAAAAAGCAAAATGCTTATTGGATGCACGACGAAGGTAAATACCCCCGTTGCTATTCCCAGCAGCACTGAAGCACCTCCGCGCTTACTCTTTTTCGTTATGCTTCCCTCAAAAGCTTCAGTTCGATAACCAAAGGCATCAACGAAGAGCGCACTCGTAATACGACCGCCTTGAACTGCCTTGGCGAGCGTTAACTTTGAAAGGTTCATAGGCACGGCAATAACGAAAACTGCAATACCAACGAAAAGATAATCCGCGTCTGCCTTTCCCATCACGGGCAAAAGTAGCTTGGTAAAGTAAGCTAAAACCGTATATACGCCAAACGATAAGAAATAGCTTCCGTAGGATTTGAGCGGAATAAATGCAAGCGAGCAAATTTTTCTTCGTATAGTTCTTAATATAAAACTATTTTCAAAGCTTCCTGATAAATATTCACGGATTCGCCTTATCAGCTTTCTGTTCTTTTTTTCTCCGCTGAAATAGTCAACAACGTAACCGTTTTGGAATGAGTCTGAAGATAATGAGTACGATGAAAACAAATATCCGAAAAAGCCTTTTATCAACGCGCTATAAATAGCATCCGAAAGCTTATCAAACAAATAGACGAACAGGCTTATAGAGGCAAGGCCTCGCGCGGTGCTTGCCTTTACGCTGCTTTTATCAGTATTATTAGGGCTTTTTCGCTTTTTCATCGCTTTATCTCCTTTCGTATTTTTCTAAAAGATCGGGACGTCTCTCCTTTGTGAGCTCGATAGACTTTTCCCTTCTCCATTTATCGATGTTTTCATGATGTCCCGATATGAGCACGTCCGGCACCTTTACACCGTGGAACTCATAAGGACGGGTATATTGGGGATATTCAAGCAGTCCGCCGGTAATGCTCTCATCAAGATAGCACTCGGGTGCGGCAAGAACTCCGTCAACAAGCCTTGCTACGCTGTCCACGAGTATACAAGCGGGTATCTCTCCGCCCGTAAGCACAAAGTCCCCGATTGATATTTCTTCATCGACGATCTCATCGATGATCCGTCGGTCAACTCCCTCGTAATGCCCGCACAAAATAACAAGATGCTCGCATTTTGAGAGCTCCTCTGCTTTTTCTTGGTTGAGTATCTTTCCGGCAGGCGACATATAAATGACCTTGCGCTCTCCCGATACGTATTTGCGTTTATCGAGTATCGCTTCGTAACAATTATATATCGGAGGCGCCATCATAAGCATTCCCTTACCGCCGCCGTACGGCGTATCGTCAACTCTTCGATGCTTGTCTTGTGTATAATCGCGAATATTATGACACTCTATCTCGATAGCGCCGCTTTTCTGGGCGCGTCCGAGTATACTTTCTCCGAGCACGTAACCAACAAGCTCGGGAAACAACGTCATTATATCAAAAACCATAAATACCTCAATCCAAAAGTCCCGGAATAGTATTAACGAAAATACCTTCCTTTACGTCTACTCTGTCAATAAATTCGTCGACTGCAGGAATCATTCGCTCTCCGTTCGGCGTTTCAACTACGTAAATATCGGAAGCGCCACGGTTTATTATATCGGATACTTGTCCGTAGACCGTACCGTTCGTCGCATCGATTACCTTAACGCCAATCAGATCGGCGATAAAGAATTCTCCCTCCTCAAGTTCAAAATCGTCGCGACTTGCATAAACGACGATATTTTTGAGCGCCATAGCAGCATCCATATCGTTAACGCCCTCAAGCTCGGCAATAACAAACTGCTTGAAAACACTCGCCTTTTTAATATTGTATTTCTCATAGACACCGTTTTTCAAAATAAACAGCTTTTCAAGTGAAGCGAGCTCCTCGGGAGAATTGCACCATGAATCAAGCTTCACTCCGCCGCGACATCCGTGCGTATTGATTATTTTACCACATTCTATATAATTTTCTTTATTGGACATAACCGACTCCAAAAACGTATTCAATATTTATTATATTATTATATCACATTTTTTGTAATATTTCAACAGTTTTGCCATTAAATTTTATTATATCTAAATATAAACAATTTGTTCACAATTATTTTATTGCAAATGTCGTTTTTGTGTGATATAATATATCAAATTGTTTTTTGGAGGATATTAAAAATGGATATTTTAATGACAATTCTTATGGTCGTTGCTTTCGGCGCGATTATGTATTTCTTTATGTACAGACCTCAAAAGAAGCAGGAAAAAGAAGTCAACAATATGAGAAATAACCTTCAGGTTGGCGACGAGATAACCACTATCGGCGGCATTATCGGAAAGATCGTCAGCATCAAGGATGAAACCGTTCTTATCGAAACGGGACATGACCGCACGAAGATAAGAATTCTCCGCACCGCTGTTCGTTGCGTTGACGTTCACGCCGAAGACGCACAGGACTAATAACTAAAAAGCAAAAAATCGGATTTCGTATGAAATCCGATTTTTATTTATATTACAGAACCTTCTGCAAAAACTGCTGAAGTCTTGGATTTTGAGGATTTTCAAAGAACTCCTTGGGTGCTGCTTCCTCTGCTATAATACCGTCGCACATAAACAGTATTCTATCTGCAACCTCTCTTGCAAATCCCATTTCGTGTGTAACCACGACCATTGTCATGCCCTCGGATGCAAGCTCCTTCATAAGATCAAGCACCTCACCGACCATCTCGGGGTCAAGTGCTGACGTAGGCACGTCGAAAAGCATTACGTCGGGATCCATAGCCAAAGCCCTTATAATAGCAATTCTCTGCTTCTGTCCACCCGAAAGCTTTGAGGGATACTCGTCCTTTTTATCAATAAGACCTATTCTGTCAAGAAGCTCCAAGCCTTTTTCTTCAGCTTCTTTTTTTGTTTTCAGTTTAAGCTGAACGGGTGCAAGTGTGAGATTTTGCATAACGGTAAGGTTATTAAACAAATTGAAATGCTGAAAAACCATTCCCATACGCTGTCTTGCGAGGTTTATATCAATGCGGTTTTCACGCTCGATTTTCTTAAGCTCGTTCTTGAATTGCTTACCCTCATGCTTTTTAAGCATGTGTTCATTGTAAATTTTTTCTATAATTTCACTTTCTTCGCTGAAGCTTCCGCTTTTAGCGAGATTCTGAAATGTTTTTGAAGCACAAATTGCAGCAGAATAGCTGTACGGGTCGGCAGGTGTCAATAACTTATCCTCAAGCCATACCTCACCTGAGGTGGGTGTTTCAAGCAAGTTCATACATCTGAGAAGCGTACTTTTTCCACTTCCCGACGGTCCTATTATTACTACCTTTTCACCCTTTTGAATTTGACAGGATACTCCGTTGAGAACCTTTACGTCGCCGAAATCTTTATAAATATTTTTAACGCTTATCACTTGCTCTCAACCTCTTTTCAATCATTTTTATAGCGAAAGTAAGCAGGTAAACTATCGCAAGATAGAACAATGCCGCTACGGACATAGGAACAACGTAGCTTGCAAGATTGTTACCGCTTCCTACGATTTTTGCTGCCATAGTAAGGTCATACATTCCAATCATGCTGACAATCGACGTTTCCTTTATAAGGGCGATAAGCTCGTTTCCTATTGCGGGAATAACATTCTTTATCGCCTGAGGAATTACTATTTTAAGCATAGTTATTCTGCTGTTGAGTCCCAAAGCGCGTCCTGCTTCCGTCTGGCCAATATCAACAGACAGTATTCCTGCGCGGATATTTTCGGCTACGTATGCACCCGAATTTATACCGAATGCGATAATCGCGGTAATTTCCGTAGGAAATCCTTTAATTGCAAATATAACGTAAACCATTATAAAAAGCTGTAGCGCCATAGGCGTACCGCGAATTATAGTTATGTATATTTTGCAAATAGCCTTCGGTATTTTCATCCATTTGCTATCTTTGGATATTGTTACTAATGCGACAACAGTTCCAAGCAACAAGCCCAGAATGGCCGCAAAAACAGAAATGATAAGAGTTATCTTCAAGCCGTGGAAAATGCTTTCCATGTAGCTTTCTGTCGTTATCATTTCAATGATTTTTTCAAAAAAGCTCATCTGTTACATCCTTAAATAAATTCGATACAATTCTTCAAAAAACCAAGAAAAGAACTATGTCAAATGCATAGTTCTTTTCTGTATTAAATCAATTCAATCAGTCGAGGTTCATGTGCTCCATAACCATCTTCTCAATCTGAGTCTGACCGTTCTCGTCCTCTTTCATAAGGTCTGCAAGGACTTCGTTGATAGCAGCGAGAAGCTCGTCGTTACCCTTAGTTACGCAGATTGCATACTGTTCTTCAACGGGAGCATCCTCAGCATCAGTTTCTCCGGAGTAGTAGAGAGGCAAGCACTTGAGATTTGCGTTCTTGGAAACGATGTACTGTGCGGGAAGCTCGTCGATGATAACAACGTCAACAAGATTGCTTCCAATACCGTCAGCAGCAAGCTGTGCGTTATCGAATGCCTTAATCTCAGTATTGGTTCCGTAAAGAACGCCGTCATAACCGTAGTCATTATCAGCGGTTGCGTTAATTTCTCCATCGGTGTATATCCAACCGGTGGTATCTGCCTGCGTACCGATAGTCATACCCTCAAGAGCTTCCCAAACGATATACTCAACACCGTTTACGGTCTTGGTTGCAACGTTTGAATTAGTGCTGAAAATTACATACTGAACGGACGTATAGTAAGGAGTTGAGAAATCAACCTTTTCTTTTCTTGCGTCAGTTATAGTAATACCTGCTGCACCTGCATCACAAACCTTGCCCTCGGCAACGTTATCGATAATAGCAGAAAACTCAACGTTCTCAAACTTAACCTTTCTGTTAAGCTTCTCGCCAACGAGATTCATAATCTCAACGTCAACGCCCTTGATTTCAGTTCCCTCATAATATTCAAAGGGAGCAAAAAAAGCATTGGTCTGAACGACAATTTCGTTCTTAGAGCAAGAGCTCATTGCGAGAGTACAGCCGATAAGCATTACACATGCCAGCAAAATTGCAATAATCTTTTTCATTTTTAAATTCCTCCAATGAAATAATTTTGTTTACACGCAGTATTATAGCGCATAATTATGCATTTGTCAATAGTTATTTTCTTAAATATTATATAAATATCCGCTTTAATTTTTGCAAAATCAAAATAAATGTATATTTTCTTAATTATGCAAGATTTTATGCAAATATTGTCCGGTATACGAGTTTTTGCACTCCGCGACCTCTTCGGGTGTACCCTCTGCCACGATAGTACCGCCCTTGTCACCGCCCTCGGGACCCAAGTCGATAATATAATCTGCCGTCTTTATGACGTCAAGATTATGCTCAATGACGATAAGGCTGTTACCGAGATCGCAAAGGCGCTGCAAAACGCTTATAAGCTTTGCTACGTCATCGGTATGAAGTCCCGTAGTAGGCTCGTCAAGGATATAAAGCGTTTTACCCGTTCCCCGCTTCGCAAGCTCCGTCGCAAGCTTTACGCGTTGAGCCTCACCGCCCGAGATCGTGGTAGACGACTGCCCGAGCTTGATATATCCGAGACCGACGTCGTAAAGAGTTTTTAGCTTTTGCTTTATTCTCGGTATTCCGTCAAAGAATATAAGCGCCTCCTCGACTGTCATTTCAAGCACGTCGGAAATATTCTTGTCCTTGAACTTCACCTCGAGAGTATCATGATTATAGCGCTTTCCCTTACATACATCGCAGGTGACGTAAACGTCCGGCAAAAAGTGCATTTCGATCTTCTTAACGCCGTCGCCCTCGCACGCCTCACATCTTCCGCCGCGAACGTTGAATGAAAATCTACCCGACTTATAGCCTCTTGCGTTAGCGTCTGACGTTCTCGCGAAGAGATCTCTTATATCGGTAAACAGACCCGTATAGGTTGCGGGATTTGAGCGGGGGGTTCTGCCTATCGGACTTTGGTCGATAATGATTATCTTATCAAGATTTTCATATCCCTCAATGCTCTTGTATTTGCCCGAGCCGCGTATTGCGTGGTTAAGCTTTTGAGAGAGCACGGGAGCAATTATTCCGTTTACAAGTGAGGATTTACCCGAGCCGGAAACACCCGTAACACAGGTAAAGCATCCGAGCGGAATTGAAACGTCAATGTTTTTGAGGTTATGCTCGTGCGCGCCCTTGACGGTAAGCACGTGTCCGTTGCCCTTTCGTCTTTCCTCGGGAATCTTAATAAGCCTTCTTCTCGCGAGATATGCGCCCGTTATGGATTTAGGGCTGTTCATGACCTCCGCAGGCGTACCCGCAGCGACGATCTCGCCACCGTGTATTCCCGCACCGGGGCCGATATCTACGATATAATCGGACTCAAGCATAGTCTCCTCGTCGTGCTCAACGACGATGACGGTGTTCCCGATATCGCGAAGCTGCTTTAGAGTTGCTATCAGTTTTGTATTATCGCGCTGATGCAGCCCTATACTTGGCTCGTCGAGTATATAAAGCACTCCGACAAGCGCCGAGCCTATCTGCGTAGCAAGACGTATTCTTTGCGCCTCACCACCCGAAAGCGAGCCTGACTTTCTTGACAGCGTAAGATATTCAAGTCCCACGCTTTGTAAAAAGCCAAGCCTTGCTTTTATTTCTTTGATAATCTCGCTTGAGATGACCTTCTCCATGCCCGTAGGCTGAAAAGCATTGATATAATTAAGCGCTTCCTCAATGGACATAGAGCAAAATTCGTCGATATTGATATCTCCGATCGTTACCGCAAGAATATTGGGATTGAGGCGCTTTCCGTTACAAACGGGGCACGGCGCTTCCTCAATAAACTGCTCGTAATAGTCGTCGTTGCCGCCTTGCTGAATACGCGCCTCTATCATACGCACGATTCCGTCAAACTGCGTTTTCTGGCGGCGCTCAACGCCACCGAACCAACGGTTGATCTCGTAAAACTCATTTCCCGTTCCGTACAGCAAGGCGTTATAGGCTTCCTTTGAAAAATCCTTGATCGGCGTATCAACGTCAAAGCCGAATCTCTCTCCAACCGCGATAAACAAAGGTCCGTTCCAGCTTTGCTCGTCAAGCGTCTTAAATCCGTTTACTGCTATCGCTCCCTGACTTAACGAAAGCGATTCGTCGGGTATAAGTCTGTCAACGGCTACGCGTCGCATATCTCCGATACCGGCGCAGTGCGGACACGCGCCTGCGGGATTATTGAAGGAAAACATACGAGGCTCTAAATCTCCAAAGGATATGTTATGCTTCTCGCACGCATAGCTTTGAGAAAATTCAAGCTCTCGCGGCTCTCCGTCTCTCGGAACGGTTGCTATAATAAGATGTCCGTCAGCAAGCTTAAGCGCATTCTCGATAGAATCCGCAAGTCTTGAACGTATATCGGGCTTCATTACGAGTCTATCAACGACCACCTCAATATCGTGCTTTTTGTTTTTATCAAGAACGATATTTTCGGAAAGCTCGTACATACTTCCGTTGACGCGAACTCTAACGTATCCACTCTTCTTTGCGCTCGCGAACACCTTTTCGTGCATTCCCTTTTGCGCGCGGACTACGGGAGCCAATACCATAAATCGCTCGCCCTCGGGCAATTCAAGCACCTTCTCGATAATTGATTCCGTCGTTTGTCGGCGTATCTCCTTGCCGCATATCGGACAGTGCGGAACGCCTATTCTTGCGTAAAGCAAGCGCAGATAGTCGTATATTTCCGTTACCGTTCCTACGGTCGAACGCGGATTTTTTGAGGTTGTTTTCTGGTCTATGGAGATCGCAGGGGAAAGTCCCTCGATAAGGTCTACGTCGGGCTTATCCATCTGACCGAGAAACTGACGTGCATACGCGGAAAGCGACTCCACGAAGCGTCTGTGCCCCTCTGCGTATATGGTATCGAACGCAAGCGAGGACTTACCCGAGCCCGAAAGCCCCGTAAGAATTACGAGCTTGTCTCTCGGTATGCTTACGTCTATATTCTTAAGATTATTGACTCTTGCGCCCTTGATTACAATTGATTTCGCCATTCCTTTTTGCTACTCTCCTCTTATTTCTTTGATCCTATCTCTTATGAATGCCGCCTGTTCAAACTCAAGACGCCTTGATGCGTCTCTCATTTGCTTTGTAAGCTCGGTAATGAGCTTTTCCTTGTCCTTGGCGGAAAGCTTCTTCGCCTTATCCTTCTTCGCGCTCTTTTCGTCGGCTCTGCCGATCTCAATTATGTCGCGTATATCCTTCTTTATGGTTTTGGGAATTATGCCGTGAGCCTCGTTGAACTCCGTCTGTATTTTACGGCGGCGGTTAGTTTCGTTGATCGCTCGCTCCATTGAGCCGGTAACGGTATCGGCATACATAATTACTTTACCCTCTGCATTTCTTGCCGCGCGGCCGATGGTCTGTATGAGGCTGCGCTCTGCACGCAAAAAGCCCTCTTTATCTGCGTCAAGTATGGCAACAAGTGACACCTCGGGTATATCCAAGCCCTCGCGTAAAAGATTTATTCCGACCAAAACATCAAATTCTCCAAGGCGCAAATCGCGTATTATCTGCATTCTTTCGATAGTGTCGATATTAAAATGAATATATTTGACCTTAATACCGTTGCTTTCAAGATATTCCGTAAGATCCTCTGCCATTTTTCTCGTAAGCGTAGTGACGAGGACACGCTCGTTTTTGGCGGCTCTTATGCGAATCTCTCCGATGAGGTCGTCGACCTGACCTTGAATGGGACGCACCACGACCTCGGGATCGACGAGTCCCGTAGGACGTATGAGCTGCTCGACAACAGCCGATGAATTTTCAAGCTCAAAATCTCCGGGGGTTGCGCTTACGAACACCGTCTGACCGATCTTTTCTTCAAATTCCTCAAAGAACAAAGGTCTGTTATCAAAGGCGGACGGCAAGCGAAAGCCGAATTCAACGAGGTTTTTCTTTCTCGCGGTATCTCCGCCACTCATTCCGCGCACCT
>JAZQTY010000060.1:0-3307 GCA_045631025.1 Eubacteriales bacterium | reverse complement strand
CCTCTAACCACTACGGTGCAACCGCAGACGGTCTCGTTCTCGGCTACCGCGCGGGCGCAAAGCTTCTTTACGCTGAAACGCTTCAGTATCACCCCACGGGTGTTGCTTTCCCCGAGCAGATCTTCGGAGCACTCGTAACCGAGAAGGTTCGTTCTCTCGGAGCAAAGCTCGTAAACAAGAACGGCGAGGTGTTCATGCATCCGCTTGAAACCCGTGACGTAACCGCGGCTTCTATCATCCGTGAGTGCAGCGAGCGCGATAACGGTATTGATTGCGGCAACGGCAAGGGCGTTTGGCTCGATACTCCTATGATCGAGAAGATCGGCGGAGAGGGAACTATCATGAAGAGAATTCCCGCAATGTGGAGAATGTTCGAAAAGTACGGTATTGATATCCGTTACGAGCCTATTCTCGTTTATCCCACGCTTCACTACCAGAATGGCGGTCTTGATATCAACGCAGACGGTATGACCACCAATATCAAGAATCTGTTCGTTGCAGGAGAGGCTGTCGGCGGTATCCACGGAAAGAACAGACTTATGGGTAACTCCTTGCTCGATATCATCGTATTCGGACGTAACGCAGGTATTAACGCAGCGGCTATGGCAAAGACTGTAAGTGTAGGCAAGCTTACTCTTGATCACGTAGGAAAGTTTGAAGCGGAGATCGAAAACGCAGGTATTGTGACCGACGTTGTATCTCCTAAGCTTCTTCCCAATTATACTAATCAGAAGAGTATCTGAGGAGGCGCTGTAAAATGAATTTGTTTGGCGGAGTTATTCCGATAACGGGCATTACGTTTTTGCTCTTTTGTGTATTTTCTATTCTTTTTGCAGGCTATGCTCTCGGAAGAATAACCGTTAAGGGCGTTTCCCTTGGCGATGCAGGCGTATTTATCGTAGCCCTTTTGTTCGGTGCGCTTTTCTTCGATAAGCTTGACGGACAGCTTGTAATCAAGGGTACGACCGAGGCGGTTGGTTATGCAAGCAACGCACTTAGCATCATTCAAAACCTCGGACTTGTACTTTTTGTTACGGCTGTTGGCTTTATTGCAGGTCCTAAGTTCTGCGGAAACATGAAGAAGAACTTTAAGTCCTACGTTCTTCTCGGACTCGTAGTTATCCTTGCAGGCGGACTTTCTGCCGTTGGATGTATTTTCCTTGGAAGAGCGATAGGCCTTGGCGATCTTACCCCCGCAGGCTTTACCGCGATGATAGTCGGACTTCTTTCCGGCTCGCTCACCTCGACTCCTGCTTTCTCTGCGGCACTTTCTACCGTTGCAGATAAGTATCCCGAGATGGCAAGCGAGTATGAGAGCCTTGTTTCAGTAGGACACGGTATTGCTTATATTTTCGGTGTTATCGGCGTTGTTCTTTTCGTTCAGCTTATTCCTAAGCTTACTAAGGCTGATATGGCTGCGGAAAGAAGCAAGCTCGTTGTTGCAGAAACTGCATCCAAGAAAAAGGAATACGCAGGTAAGCTTTTGTCCTTGGATCACCTTGGATTTGCTCCCTTCGCATTTGCGGCAGTAGTCGGAACGTTCGTTGGAAAGATCAAAATACCGCTTTCCGGTGACGGCTTGAGCGGAACCTGCTTCTCTCTTACAACCACCGGCGGATGCCTTTTGGTAGCGCTTATTCTCGGTCACTTCGGCAGAGTAGGCAAGCTTAACATCATGCCCGATCAGTCCGTTCTTAAGATTTTCAGAGAGCTTGGATTGGTTCTGTTCCTTGTTGGAGCGGGTATACCCGGCGGTGCGGACTTTGTTGAGTTCTTCAACCCCATGTTCTTCGTTTACGGTGTTATCATGACTATCGTTCCGTTGATCATAGGCTTCCTCTTTGCAAAGTACGTTCTCAAGCTCAGCTTGCTCAACAACCTCGGTTCGTTGACGGGCGGTATGACGAGTACACCGGCGCTTGGTACGCTTATCTCGACTGCGGGAACTGAGGACGTTGCGGCAGCATACGCGGCAACCTATCCTATCGCGCTTATCGCGGTAGTTCTCGTATCGCAGTTCTTGATTATTTTGTTCTAAACTTAAAAATGAAATCCCCCTTTTTAGGGGGATTTCGGATTTAATTCTTATATCGTAGTATTTTCAAAAAACAACTTGACAAGTACGCTGATACATGGTATAATATTCAAGTCTGTGATAGTGGCGGATAAAGCGAGGAAAAAGGAGTGGCAGTGACTTGCGATTGGCAATGCGCGAAGCGACGAAGACAGAGGATTAGTCACAACAGGAAGAGCGCGTGGCGCTCAAAAAACTAAATAACGAGGTGTGGCTCAGCTTGGTAGAGCGCTACGTTCGGGACGTAGAAGTCGCAAGTTCGAATCTTGTCACCTCGACCATCAAAATAAAAATGAGAGGCATCGCCTCTCATTTTTGTTTTGATAGTAGGTACTCAAATTAAAGTTGGTTTGCGAAGCAAACGCAAGTTCGCATACCCCGCCCGAAGATCGGCAAGCTTGCTTGCCAGGCATAGGGCGTTGGTATCACGGAGCGAAGCGGAGTTAACTTGTCACCTCGACCATTTTTGCTTTTTATATGTTTCATTTCAAACACTGATTACTTTTACAGATAATTTTTCACTGCGTTTCTTATGTATAAAACGCGCCAGCACAAAAACACCTATAAAAATTATTGTCGCGCATAAAGCCCCCGAGGTGTCTATAAGCACGTCCTTGACCGAGGGACCTCTGCCGTCTGAAAAGCGTTGCAGAAATTCGTCGGATGCCGCAAAAAGCGCGCTCGCGGGGACGGAGCAGAGAAGCAGGGGGACAGATACGTAAAGCTTTTGCTTAAAGCTTACGACACGCAAACAAACGATGTCAGCGCAGAACAGAGAGCCGAGAATTGCGAACTCCGTAAAGTGAGCCGCCTTGCGTATAAAATGCTCCGAAATCGGAGTTCCGAGACCGAGGGCGGCTGTAATTTTACTTATTGCGGTAAATACTCTTCCGCTGTCTGTCCCCGACTCTACACCTGTTTTGAGTGAATTGCTCCAGATAAATGCGATCCAAAGCGCGGTAAGTAAGAGCGGGAGAGCGATGCGTAATATTTTTATAAAAGTCGCGCGACCTTTTGCCATAAAAATCTCCTTGAATTTTACTAAATCTATTGCTTTTTTATGCGAAATGTGGTAAAATAATTCACACAGTCGTGGCGTTCACAATAATATGATAGCACAAAACGTTTGCGATTTCATGAATAAAAATAAAATATTTGCCTGCATAGTTAAATGGATATAATAAACCCCTCCTAAGGGTTAGTTATGGGTTCGATTCCCGTTGCGGGTGCCAA
>JAZQTY010000059.1:0-6721 GCA_045631025.1 Eubacteriales bacterium | reverse complement strand
GGATAGGCAGATTTGAGCAAGAAGCGTCGTTATTCGAGGCGTGAGGCGTACAAGTGTACGTCGAGCCTCGAAAACGGCGGTAGAAAAAGACCATTAAAATTGAAGAAATTCGTAGAATTTCCACATATTACTGTCTCATTTACAACAATTTCAATGTAAATGGGTATTTTTTTATTTATTATCGGACTTTTTCGGTCTTGCCAAATGTGACAGCACCCTACGGTGTATTACGATACATTGCTTGTAGGGGAGGCTATCAGCCTCCCATCGTTTTATTTTATTAGGTCAGCGCCTGTTAAGAAAATCAAAGCAGATTTTCCGCTTCGATAAGCTTGATCAAAGCATCAGCCATAGAAGCAAAGCCGAGGTCCGTAGGATGACAATTATCAACCGTACCCTCGTTGCCGCAGAGCCTCGTAAGATCGTCACCGTTAAGAAAATATACGTTTTTATCGCCTCGAGCCTTGGCGTTCTCATACGTCTCGTTAATTATTCTCATTCTGCGGTTATCGCTCTCCGTGCGGTTGAGCTTATGCAAGGGGCGCGACATCATAATTATCGGCAAGGACGGATTTGCCTCTCTTACTGCGAGAAACATTTTTTCGTGAGTTGATATGAGATAATCTGATGAAGGCGCGTTATGGTCGTAATCGTATACGAAAAGTCCCATATCAAGCCCCTTTATATACTCTGCTATCGTATCCTCTGCGCGAGCGTTGCCCGAAAATCCAAGATTTACGTAATCTGCGTTAAATCTTCTCGATACGTGTGCTTGATAGCAGGTTCCGGGACGTGAGGCGCATCCGCCCTGGGTAATAGACGAGCCGTAATACACTATCGGCTTTTCGTTTGAATAGCTTTCGGGAGCCATTACCTCGGAATTTTCGTCAAGCCCTATATACAGCTCGTTTACGGAGCTGTAAAGAGGGAAGTTTATCGTTATATCACGCATGATTGGCTCGCCAAGGTTAATAATTGACTCGTGCTCCTTTTTGGGATCAACCGTGGGGATAAAGGTGTTTACGTAACGAGTACCCTCGTAAAGGTCAAAGCCGATAGAGCCGCAAAATGCAAAATGAGGCATTCTTCCGAGCGTGGAATATTTTACCGATATCGCAACGTACGGGCTGTTAGTCTTAAAGCGTACGCGTCCGCCTGTCGTATTGAAGTTAAGGCGCGTTACTCCCTCGCTCGTGCTTTCCGCTACGCTTATCGGTATTCTGTGAAATACGCCGTCGGATATCATCAATCCGTGTATAGCGAACGGCGCTTCTTTAGAATCGTAAAATTTTATTCCTTCCTTCTCGATAGTCGATCCGACCTTGAAATTTTTGTCAATAGCAGCTATGTCACTCATAATTCGTTCCCTTTCGTTCGTTGGTTTACAATAGTTATACCACAGAGCCTTGCCTTTGTCAATCTTATGTGGCAAAATTGCTTTTATTATTTTGTCGCAGCTTGTATTTAACTTCGTTATTGGCGGGAAAATTTGAGTTGAAATTTTAGGGGAGTAATACCCGTTATTGAGGAAAAGACCTTAATAAAATATCCGGAGGACGAAAATCCGCAGGAAAGGGCAGTTGCCGAAACCGAATATCCCAAAAGCAACGACCTCTTCGCGGCTTCGATTCTCGTGACGGTTATATATTCCGTAACGCTCATGTTGCATACAGCCTTGAAGTCGTATATCAGCTTTCCTCTGCTGACGAAAAAGCGAGATGCAATTTCATTTATGGTAAGACGGTCCTTGTAGCTTTCTTTGATATATTCGAGTACGTCGTTTATATAATTCGCTTCCCGCAGCTGCGTTCTCCTCGGCGCATTCCTTGCTCTGTTAAGTAGGGTTATGATATCGGCGGCGTTTACCAAATCTGACGTTTTTTCATTTTTATCGGAGGATAGGCGCTCAAATACGCTCCTGATAAGTCCGTAAAGAACCTCGAAATCAGAGTCCTCAAGCTCCTTCATATATGATCCCGAAAGAAGCGATATAAGCTCCTCGGAATATTTGTCGGACAGTAGCCCGCTCGCAAAATCGGGATAAAAACGAATTCTGTATCTTTCGTATATCTGAACGTCGTGAACAAATGGATTATGGACCGTATAAGGCTCAATAAACACAACGCTGCGCTCTCCGATGCGCGTTACTCCCTCGTTTGCGGTATACGTGACCTTGCCGCTTACGATGATTATTATTTCATAATATGGATGACAATATATATTGTTCGTATCTCTGCTTGGTACGTGCTTTTTCATATAGTCAACCGTTATCGTACCGTCTTTGTTGACGTATTCGGTGATTTTAGTCATTTTTTGCCTCGCAATCTTGAACGATTTTGCTATTTTTGTCTCTTTTTATATTGTTTATGATGCAAAATTATTATATAATATATTTGCATTTTTGTCAAGAGAGGAAAAGGACGTGAAGAATTTATCGAAGAAAAAACACAGGCTCGAATATAAATGGGTAATAACGGTGCTGTCGTTTTTAATGGTTATGACCGTCTTGGGGTTCTGCAGCTCCTCGAAAAGTATTTTTATTTCTGCGGTGTGCGATGCTCTCGATTTTACGCGAAGCGGTTTTTCATTAAATGAAACCGCCAGATATATTTCCACGGCGACGGTAAACGTATTTTTCGGAGCTCTTATATATAAATATGGAGCCAAAAAGTTGATTTGCGCGGGCTTTATATCGCTGATCGCCTCGATGCTTATATATTCGTTATCGACGAGCATATTCGGATTTGTTGTCGGCGGGGTGTTTCTTGGCATAGGCTTGTCCTTTACGACCACGACGATGGTAGGCGCTATCGTTAATAAGTGGTGGAAGAAGAACAACGGCACGGTAATGGGATTGGTGCTTGCTTCAAACGGTATCGGTTCGACGGTCGCCATTCAAATCCTGACTCCCGTGATCCATGCGAGCGATCCTTTTGCTTACCGAAATGCGTATAGACTTGTCGCTATAATACTTTCGGTAGTATTCCTTTTGATTCTCGTATTCTTTAAAAACGAGCCTAAAAGCAGCGAGCTCAACGAAAACGCCCGTGCTGCCGCGCCTGAAAAGAAAAAAACGTACTATAAGTCCGTTCTCAAGACTCCGTATTTTTATTTGGCGGCAATATGTATATTTATTTCGGGAATGGTGCTTCAGAGTATGTACGGAATAACTGCTCCTCTGCTTGAGGATGCCGGCATAGGCAGCAACACCGTCGCAAACGTTTTGAGCGTTGCATCCATGATGCTTTTCGTAACTAAATTCGGAATCGGATTTATCTATGACCGTACGGGAATCAGAGCGACGATATCTCTGTGTTACGCTTGCTCGGTCATAGCCGTAATTCTTCTTCTGCTGGTTTCGGCAGGCAAGGGCTCTCCGTTAGCCTTCGTTTACGCTGTCGTGGTATCGATCGCGCTTCCCCTTGAGACGATTATGCTACCGATTTATGCAAAAGGACTTTTCGACGAGAAAAGCTTTAATACGGCTCTCGGGCTTTTCGTTTCCGTAAATACGGCAGGTTACGCCACCGGTGCGCCCCTTGCAAATCTTTGCTACGACTTGAGCGGCAGTTACAAGATATCGTTGATAGTCAGCGCCGTTATTATGGTATTTGCGCTCGTTTTGATGCATTTCGTTATTACCATAGCAAAAAGGAAGCGTAAACGGACGCAATTTTCGTAATATATCCGTTTTGACAATTGCTCCATAGACCGTGAAGCACAAGCCGCACCCCGCAACCAACGCAAAAAGGACACCATTCGGTGTCCTTTGCGTTGTGTTGTACCGCCTTAATAGATGCCGTTAACTTTTGTTTTCAAAATCTAATATTGTTACTCCGCATTTTTTATAAATTTCATCATACACTCTTTTAAAATCCAAATCACAACCTCTGTTATATTTTGGCTGTATATTTCTATCTTCACTTTTTAGAATTCTGCATATATGTATTTTATCAAGATACTCTGAAATTTTCTCATACGTAAGCTGTTCCTTTGGAATCTTAAACAATTCTTCCAAAATATCATTTATCGGCACAATATGCTCATCGTGGAATACATCTCTAAATTTGAAGCCGCAATTTCCTGTAAGCTTTCTTTCTTTTGACTTGCTACTTGATCCAATATATTCCTCTATAACTATCTCCCCCGAGATATTGCACTCTACCCAATCCTGATAATTATATTCCCAAATATTTTTATCATCCAATCCGAGTGCGTTCCATTTTTCTTTTGCTCCAACCGAAAGATGCTTCCGTTCGTCAGGAACGTCTATTTGCCTGATTATCTGACCAAGCAAATAATCTACTCCCCAAATTATACGACCGCCTTTTTCTTGCGGAATATAATGCCACTCGCATTTTTTTGGCTTGCATTGCGCGGTTCCGTTTTTTGTGCATTTCTCGCAGTTGGCGTCACTCTTGTATTCCTCGCAATTTTTCAACATTGTATAAATAATTTCTATGGTTGCATTATTGCTCATATTTCATATTTCTCCCTCGCTTTATTTATTGTCTCTTTTATCCTCTCTCGCAAGGCTACGGGTTTTATGACCTCGCACTCGTCGGTGTACTGCATCGCCCAGAAAAGCATTGCCGTGGGGCTTGATTTGAGAGTGATTTTATAGATATTTTCTGTTTCTGTTTTATCTATCTTTATATCCTTGCCAAACCAATCTATCACTTGGTCGAGTATCCAATCGACCGCCAGCATTTCAATCGTTTCGGGCGTGTCGGAGAACATATAGGGCATAGCGGTAGTCAGGTTTTTATAGTTTATTCCGTCCTCAAAGCCCTCGATATCGCTTATCGGCACAGCCGATCTCGGAGATACGACCATATTCGTAATTCTGTCGAGTCTGTGATAGGTCATATGCCCCCAATAGCTGCTATAACCCATAAGATAATATCGCTGATTATGCAAAATAAGCTGATAGGGGGAAATCCGCTGAAACGAGGTTTTGTGCAGCTTTTTGTCCGCGCCGTATTTATTGTAATCGTATTCCACCATTTTGCTGTTTTCGATTGCTTCATGGACTACGTCGATACTGTAAAACACCTCGGCATTGTCTCCCTTGTTAAAATCGTTCACAGCATGAATGTGCTTGATGTTTTTACGAAAATACTTGTTTTCCTCGCTTGCAAGCTTTTCTATCAAGTCGCGTGAATGCTTCACTCCGATATGCTGACTTGAAAGCACTCCGTCAATGAGCATACGCACCTCGGATGGCTCGTATTTACGCTCGTTTAGATAAACCCCGCGCTTGGTAGTAACAATATCGTAATCGGCTTCAAGCAACAGAGAAATGTTCCTGCCCACCGCCTTGCGCTCTATCTCAATACCATAATTTTTAAGCAATAAATCGGCTATCTCATTGTGTGTCAGAGGGTGCGCCTCGTCTGTGTTCCTTTGTAGGATTTCAAGAATACGAAGTAGCGCAAGCTTTTTTGTTTCACTTGCCATAATATCACCACCTTTCGATCGTGATATTATTATACCATATTTGTCGCAACCTTTCAAGACTATTTTCGTTTTATCCTTTGATGCTGAAAATCAAACTCAACGGGTACGGCGCGATATTTCTTCTTGCCTCGCTCATATATTCGGATTTCTTCTGTTCCTCCTTTGTTTGCAGCATAATATGAGTCTCTGTAAATGATCGCAGTTGCGTCAAAATGCGGTATTGCCCTGCTATGACGGGAAATTGAAGGAGCATTTTTTTCTCTGCGCGTAAAAGGATTATTCCTTCTTTTTAAATGTGTGACAAATATAAATATTTTACCCCTTCGACGTAATTCTTTTGCCACTTCAATAAGTTCTTTACTTCTGTCCGGATGATTTGTTGGTTCTTCATAAACGATCACATCAGCATCGTGTTCATCGATCGCTCCAATAAGACATTCTATCCAGACGATATAGTTATGTGTAGCGGTAAGATTTCCGTATTCTTGATAGCAAGGATATATACTGTCTATGCCTATATTTTCCTTTATAAGCCTTATTCGGTCAATATATTTCAATCTGTAATACTCGGTATCTTCAAAAACCAAACATTTCTTACCTTCGTCTAAATATTTATTCACGATATTTAGAGCAAGCATTGTCGCCCCCATACCGGGACGGGCTGTTATAAAAAGGTTTCGATAGGGAAAAAGCGGATCTGACGACTTCATTTTGTTTAACTCCTTCTGTTTTTCTACATTATACAACATGTGTTATACCGTTTTTGGTACAAATGATTTAAAAGCAAAAAAAGGAGATAGTGCGACTGAAATTCGCAAAAATCCCCATTGAAAAGTTGATTATTTAAGTTTATATCCCATCCACACGGTGAAATCATCTATTGGCATCTACCCAAATTGCACTATGAAAAATGAGTACAAAAAAGCCCAGAAACTATGTGTTCTCCGGGTTATCGCTTCGCGCCGCCACCGTCGCATAGTCGTCTGCCGGCGCCTCGACGATTCGCTTACACTCGGCTTGGCAGACTCCTTGCTTTGGGCGGTTTCGCTCGTCAAAAACGATACTTAATCGTTTTTAACTCGCTCAGCTAACGGCAGGTGCTTGCAACTGCACCGAGTTACAATATATATTGTAACTAGTAACTTCACGTTAGCTAAATTTTGAGGGCATGGGGCTGTTGATCGAAGGGGACGGTGAGATCCCGACGGAAAGGGAGAAAAAGAAAAAGACATCCGATTGGATGGATGCACGTGATGTGGTG
>JAZQTY010000058.1:0-2192 GCA_045631025.1 Eubacteriales bacterium | reverse complement strand
AAATGACAGACGAGATCAACGCCGCGCTGGACAAAGCGTCCACCGTCGCGGAGATCGACGATATATACCGTCCTTACCGCCCCAAGCGCAAGACCCGCGCTTCCGTGGCTATCGACGCAGGACTTGCACCTCTTGCAGAGCTTATGCTTGCGCAGGAAAAGACTGTTGACATCGTAGAAGAAGCTTCTAAATACCTCAACCCCGAAAAGAAGATAAACACCGCTGACGACGCTCTCCACGGCGCAATGGATATTATTGCGGAGACCGTTTCCGATAACGCCGAATTCCGTAAATGGATACGCGGATACACTATGAAGAACGGCTCCCTTTCCACCAAGGCAAAGACCGAGGAGGACAGCGTTTACCGTATGTATTACGACAGAAGCGAGCCTCTCAAAAAGCTGGTTTCCCACCGCGTTCTCGCTATAGACCGCGGCGAAAAGGAAGGCTTCCTTACCGTTAAGGTGGACGTTGATAAGGACTATATCGAGGGCTACCTTATCGGTCAGATCGTTTCCAAGCAGATATGCTCCTCTACGCAGTACGTAAAGGATGCAGTTGTTGACGGATACGAGCGTCTTATCGCGCCCTCCATACAGAACGAGGTCCGCAACGATATTACTGCCTCCGCGCAGGAGCAGGCCATAAAGGTATTCGGCGAAAACCTTCGCAACCTCTTGCTTCAGGCACCCGTAAAGGGCAAGGTGGTAATGGGCTTCGACCCCGCATACCGTACCGGCTGTAAAATAGCAGTCGTCGGCGAAAACGGCGAGGTTCTTGATACCACCGTGGTATATCCCACTCCTCCTCAGAACCGCACCGAGGATGCAGAGCGCGTGCTCACAGCACTTATCAAAAAGTACGGTGTTGACATAATATCAATCGGCAACGGCACGGCTTCAAAGGAAAGCGAAATTTTCGTTTCTTCGCTTCTTCCCAAGCTCACCCGTCAGGTAAGCTATATTATGACCAACGAAGCAGGCGCATCCGTATATTCCGCTTCCAAGCTGGGCGCAGGGGAATTCCCTCAGTTTGACGTTTCCTTAAGAAGCGCCGTTTCCATTGCACGCCGCGTTCAGGATCCTCTTGCAGAGCTTGTAAAAATAGATCCCAAGGCTATCGGAGTAGGTCAGTATCAGCACGATATGAACCCCAAGGAGCTTTCCGCTTCTCTTGACGGCGTCGTAGAGGATGCAGTTTCCTCCGTTGGCGTAGATCTTAACTCCGCCTCCGTTTCGCTGCTTTCACGCGTTGCGGGCATAACCTCAAAGACCGCAAAGGCTATATACGATTACAGAAACGAAAACCGTCTCTTTACATCCAGAGAAGAGCTTAAAAAGGTAAAGGGTATCGGCGAAAAGGCGTTTACTCAGTGCGCGGGCTTTTTGCGCGTGTCCGAAAGTGACGAGGTGCTTGATAACACCGCCGTCCATCCCGAAAGCTATGAATCCGCGCGTGTGCTTCTTAAAAAGCTTGGTTATACCGAGCAGGACGTCCGCGACCGTAAGATAGACGATATCAAAGCAAAGGCAAATCTCGTGGGTATAGATTCTCTCGCTCAGTCCGTTGGCGTAGGCGTTCCCACTCTCAACGATATGCTCAGCGAGCTTACCAAGCCGGGACGCGACCCTCGTGACGAACTTCCCAAGCCCATTCTCCGTACCGACGCTATGGATATATCCTCACTCAAAACGGGAATGGAGTTTGTCGGCACCGTGCGCAACGTGGCAGACTTCGGCGCATTCGTTGATATCGGCGTTCATCAGGACGGACTTGTACACATTTCCAAGCTGGCAAAGGGCTTCGTACGCCGCGCGCAGGATGCCGCCAAGGTAGGAGATATTATCAAGGTTCGCGTTATCGAAGTAGACGTTGCAAAAAAACGCATTTCTCTCGAGCGTGTTTTTGAAAAATAATTGACATATTCATTCATTTAATGTATAATTACCTTACCTGAAGGAAAGATACGTTCTGACTCAAAGGTGTGGCTTTTAATAATAACAGTGATTTTGCTTTGCCGCGCCTTTTTTCAGGGCGCGGTTATTGTTTTTTGGAGTTATTTATGGAAACACGTATAGCAGTTATCAGCATTATAGTAGAAAAAAATGAATCCGCCGAAAGCATAAACACTCTTTTGCACGAGTACGGCGAATACATAATCGGCAGAATGGGTATACCTTACCGCCGCAGAG
>JAZQTY010000057.1:0-1989 GCA_045631025.1 Eubacteriales bacterium | reverse complement strand
TGGCATCGGTGAGAAGCTCACTTCCTACAAGTGCGATCTTAACCTTAAGATCCTTTACGGGATCAACACCCATCTCCCTTGCAACCTCCGCAAGACGGAGGGCGTAGGAGGGAGTTGCGACCAGCAGAGAGGTCTCAAAATCCTGCATGTACATTATCTGCTTTTGAGAGTTACCCGTAGAGGAGGGAACTATCGCAGCACCAATATTTTCAAGTCCGTAGTGAAGTCCGAGCGCGCCCGTAAACATTCCGTAGCCGAAGCATATCTGTGCTACGTCGTTTTTGCTCGCTCCGCCCATGCAGGCGATACGCGAAACGCACTCCGTCCAAGTTTCAAGGTCGCCCTTCGTGTAGCCTACGACGGTAGGCTTACCCGTCGTTCCGCTGGAGGCGTGTATTCTTACGAGCTCGTCGCGACTGACCGCGAAAAGACCGAAGGGATAAGTATCTCTCATGTCCTGCTTCGTAACGAAGGGAAGCTTTGAAAGATCCTTAAGCGTTTTGATATCCTCGGGGCGAACGCCTGCCTCGTCCATTTTCTTTTTGTAAGCGGGAACCTTTGCGTAAACCCTCGCGACGGTTTCCTTTAAGCGCTCAAGCTGTATGGCTTCAAGCTCTTCTCTCGGTAGTGTTTCTTCTTTTGACCAAATCATTTTTACACCTTCTGTAAGTATTGAAATCGTTTGCTCGCCCACATCGGGAAGTGCAAGCATTACGATCTGTCATAATAAATTTAATTATATCATATAAGCTCTTTTGTGTCAAGGAGATTGAGCACTTTTTTGCCCTAAAATTCGACTTTTTTGGCAGCCTTTAGTACACTTTTGCCTCTTGAGTAGCGCGAGTCTTGACAAAGTGCGTATTTTTCTGTATAATAGCTGTAAAGAAAGCCTTTAGGAGATACGGATATGTTTGATTTCAAAGATAAAATAGTCGTCGTTACGGGCGGCGCACGCGGTATTGGAAAATGCATAAGGGATAATTTTGAGCGGGCGGGGGCTACCGTCTGTATCATAGACGTTCTTGATAACGATTATTTCGTAGGCGATATTTCGGATAAGGAAACGCTTGAGCGCTTTGCGAAAAGGGTGATCGAGGAGCACGGGCGCGTTGATTTTCTTATAAACAACGCAGCGCCTAAATCCGCAGGAATTACGAGCGGCACTTACGAGGATTTTGAGTACGCCTTGCGCGTTGGCGTGAGCGCGCCGTTTTATCTTACCAAGCTCTTCTCACCGTATTTTTCGGAGAGCGCGAGTATCGTTAATATTTCGTCCTCGCGCGACCGTATGAGTCAGCCCGAAACGGAGAGCTATACCGCGGCAAAGGGCGGTATCTCCGCGCTTACTCACGCTCTTGCCGTAAGCCTTGCGGGACGTGCGCGAGTCAATTCCGTCTCCCCGGGATGGATAGACAATAATTATACCGTTTACGAGGGAGCGGACGCCACGCAGCAGCCCGTCGGAAGAGTGGGGAAGCCCACTGATATTGCCTACGCTGTTATGTATCTGTGCTCGGATATGGCAGGGTTTATTACGGGAGAAAATATTTGCGTTGACGGCGGAATGACGCGCCAAATGATATATCACGGCGACTGTGGCTGGAGACTTGAAAAATAAGCTTTTGAAAATACAAAGGGGTGACCGTTCATTTTCGGTCACCCTTGAAATTTTTAATGGTGATGATGGTGATGATGATGGTGGTGGTGATGATGTCCGCATGACGGAGTGTCGACGTGGCAGTGCTTCTCGTGGCAATGCTCGCCTTCGGCTTCAAGCTCAAGCGTTACGTGCCCTACGCCGTGCTCCTTAAGCTCCTCGCGTATCTTTTCCTTGATCTCATGCGCGTCGGCGTTCGTAACGACGTGCATAGTGGCGTAGTTTGCCTGACCGTCCATGCTCCAAACGTGAACGTGATGAACGCCGAGCACACCGTCGATCTCGCAAACGTGCTCCTCAAGCTCGCGTATATCAACGCCGTGCGGAGTTTT
>JAZQTY010000056.1:0-5331 GCA_045631025.1 Eubacteriales bacterium | reverse complement strand
ATGCGTTTCCTCGTTGATTTCAATATGAAGATCTCCGAAGTTATGACTAAAGAAAATCTCGTAACTGCTCCCGAGGGAACAACTCTTCCTGAGGCTCAGGAGATACTCCGTCACCGTAAGATCGAGAAGCTTCCTTTGGTTGATGCGAATAACGTTCTTAAGGGTCTTATCACGATCAAGGATATCGAAAAGGCTACTAAGTATCCTAACTCCGCAAAGGACGAGCGCGGTCGCCTTATCTGCGGCGCGGCTATCGGTGTTACAAAGGATGCACTGGACAGAGCAGGGGCGCTTCTTGCCGCAGGCGCTGACTACCTCATTCTTGACTCCGCCCACGGACATTCTCAGAACATTATGAAGAAGATCTACGAGGTTAAGAACGCATTCCCCGAGTGTCAGCTTATCGCAGGTAATATAGCAACCGGTGAGGCTGCTTACGACCTTATCACGGCAGGCGCTGACGCTATAAAGGTAGGTATCGGTCCCGGCTCTATTTGTACGACTCGTGTCGTTGCGGGTATCGGCGTTCCTCAAGTTACGGCTATTTGCGATGCCGCTGAGGTTGCTGATAAATACAATATCCCCGTAATCGCTGACGGTGGTCTTAAGTATAGCGGAGACCTTGTAAAGGCGCTCGCGGCAGGTGCTTGCACCGTAATGATCGGTTCGCTCTTTGCAGGATGCGAGGAGAGCCCCGGAAGCGAGGAGCTTTATCAGGGCAGACGCTTCAAGGTTTACCGTGGCATGGGCTCTATCGCTGCTATGGAAAGCGGCTCCAAAGATAGATACTTCCAGGAGAATAACAAGAAGCTCGTTCCCGAAGGCGTTGAAGGACGCGTACCCTTTAAGGGCGCGCTTGCTGATACTATCTATCAGCTTATGGGCGGACTCCGTTCCGGAATGGGATATTGCGGAACTCCCAATATCGAAGCTCTCAGAACAAACGCGAAGTTCGTTCGTATTACAGGCGCAGGTCTGCGTGAGTCTCATCCTCACGATATCAACATTACCAAGGAAGCGCCAAACTACTCTTCACAGGGTTAATTTTAACAGTAAATATAAAAGCACTGCAAATTTTACGTTTTGCAGTGCTTTTTCTTTCTTTTTTGGCTTAAAAAAACAAAAAAGGTATATACAAAAATCTTTTTTTATGATATAATGTATTATGTATATATTTTTTATTCGGAGTTTTTATGGAAAACAAAAAATTTAAGGGTAATAAAAACGAACGCGGAAGATTTAACGACCGCCGCGACGGCAAAAATATTCAGGAGGAGCCTATCAACGAGGGCTTGGTTGTTGGCAGAAATGCTGTAAGAGAGCTTCTGAAATCCGGTCGAGACGTCGATAAAATTTTCGTACAGCGCGGAGAACGCGAAGGCTCTATCGTTGTGCTGGTTTCAGAAGCAATCGAAAGACGTATTCCCGTAGTTGAGGTCGAGAAATCCAAGCTTGATAAAATGACGGCGTTCGCTACACACCAAGGTATAGTGGCAATGGCGGCAGAGAAGGAGTATTGTACCGTTGACGATATTCTGAAAATCGCAGAGGAAAGAGGAGAGAGACCGTTTATAGTTATTGCTGACGGCATTACAGACCCTCATAATCTTGGCGCATTGATAAGGTGTGCGGAAGGAGTAGGCGCGCACGGACTTATTATTCCCAAGCGTCGCGCAGTTGGACTTACCCCCGTAGTAACAAAGGCATCCTGTGGAGCTATTGAGCATCTTGCAATAGCAAAGGTGACCAATCTTGCATCTACTGTTGATACGTTACGTCAAAAGGGAATTTGGGTATTTGCGGCAGAAGCCGGCGGAGACGCATATTACGATACTGATTTCAAATGTCCTTGCGCTATCGTTCTCGGTAGCGAGGGTGAGGGTGTATCAAGATTACTCAAAGAAAAGTCGGATTACATAACGTCTATTCCGATGTACGGTCACGTAAATTCCTTTAACGTATCAACGGCAGCCGCCGTAATTCTTGCAGAGGTAGCAAAGCAACACAGACTATCCTGATTTTGGGAGGAAGTATGAGTAAAGAACAGAACATTGACGATATTTTGAAGCTTCTCAAGGATTCCGTTTCGAATGAAGCTCTTGAAACACCCATGTCGGACGACGTGGATTCGGACGCAAATATCTCATACGAAGCTTTACAGGAACAGCTTAAAAATCAATATATAAATTCTTCCGATGCTTATGAAGTAACGGATGCGGAACCCTCGGAGGGATATTTCATTGATGACGACTTTTTGACGGAAGCAGCTCTTTCGCAAGAAGATCAAGAAGATAATGGTGTTCCCCAAGAAAATATTTCCTTTGAAGATGAGGAGATTCATAAGAGCGTAGGCGTTATTGTTGAGAAAATGGAAGCCGTGGAGCTTAATGAAAACAACTACAATATTCCGGAGAATAATGTTGAAGAGCTAATAGCCTCAATGTCGCCTATATCCGATAAAGAGCTTATAGAAGAACCTTTTGAGGAAGAATACGTCGGCGAAGAAAATCTCAACGCGCTTATACTTGATGAAACGCCGTCAGACAAAGAAAACGTGTTTGAAGATAGCGTTGATGAGCTTATTTCGGCTATGAAGCCTATATCCGAAGAAATTACGTCCGATTTTGAGATCTCCGAATTTAGCGAGCAGGAGCAGATATATGCGGATAAAAGTCTTGACGACGAGATCGACACGGACGAGGACGTATCGATGATCGAAGAGTTCGAACAGGATTCAAGCAACGAGTACGAGGCGGATGCGGAATTTAAAGAGGATACGGTAGAGCAGCTCGAATCAAACAAGGCATACGATGTTGAAGAAAAGCACGAAACCTTTTTGGCTTCGATGAGAAAAACGGGAATTGATTTTACAACCGAAGAAATATATAATTCAACGGTTGATAGGTCTGACATCCATGAAGAATTGTCTGAATTGGACAATCTAAATACATCGGAAAATGTTTCTACGTTTGAAGAAGCTCCAATTCCCCCGGAGAATGAGCTTGATCTTTCTACTATAAATCTTATGATGCAATTCTGCGAAAAGCAGGAGCTTGAAAAGACTATTGGGGACGAAAAGGTGGATGATTTCCTTAAATTTGAGGATTCAACCGAGATCGAGTCAGAGCCGACGAAGGATTTTGAGGAAAAGGAATACGTTGATTTTGGTCAAAACGACGAGATACAATCACGATATAAAAGAAATCATACCCATTCGTTGATCGCAATGCTCGGATGCGCATTTATAGCGTTGGTTGCTCTAATTTTTGAATTGTTGCCGACGTTTGGCGTAGAGCTTACGGGCGTTTTAAGCTACGTTGAATTCCCGGCTGTTTACGCTTTGATCGGACTTCAGTTTGTCGCCTTTGCGGTTGCTATATATTATAAAAAGCTGTGGAATGGGCTTAAAAGAGCATTTTCTCTTACCCCTAACACCTATTCAATAATAGCACTTATACTTGGGCTTACAGCAGTATACGATACCGTAATTGTAATAATTTTGAGCGTTACCGGAGATGCACTGCCATCAATGTATAATGCGCTTGCTGTAATTGTAACGGCATTTTTGGCAGGAGCTGATTATCTCAACGTGGTGCTTGAGATGAAAGCGTTTGGCGTTTATTCATCCAACGCAAAAAAATATACGATGGTAAAAGAATGTCGACACGGTGGAATCGGCGAAAAAATGTACGATGGCGGCATTGAAGAAGACAAAAATATTTATTCCATAAAAAGCATCGATTTCCCGAACGGATTTTTTAGAAGCATGAGAGCTAAACATCAGAAGAATAAGCTGTTGACTATGCTTACTATTCCCGTTCTTATCGTTGGAATTATCGCGTCTGTCGTTGCCGCAATTCTCGGAGCGTCCGCTTACGCATCTACTGCTGCATTTATCGTATGCGTGTATGCAATTTTGCCGGTAGTTATTATATTTACGGAAATTCTCCCGTATACCGTTGCGATGATAAGGCTTACTAAAAGAGGAAGCGCGTTTACGGGAACAGAAGCGGTCAAGAAATACGGAGACTGTCACGTATTCGTATTTAATGATCTTCATATGTTTAAAAAGTGTAAAACCGAGGATATTGGAATTGCAATTTACGATACTTCCGTCGGATATCTTGTGCTCGGTTGCATAGACGCGCTTTATTCTAAAATCGGCGGCCCTCTTTCGGGCATGAAAATGAACCTTCCCGACGTTTTTAAATTTCAAAACGTTGCTATAAGGCGTATAACGAAAAACGGTATCGAAGCTATAATTGATAAAAAGCACACCTTGATCGTTGGCGAAGCATCGTTTATGCAAAGATACGGTCTCAATTTCCCGCCTAATGAAAAAGAGAACGGCAGGTCTACATTGTGCGTATCTTTAAATGGAAAAATAAGCGCAAAGTTAAGCGTTAAATATGAAACGGAGCCTGTTTTTGAAATGCTTGCCGAGAGGCTCAATTCCGAAGGCGTTTTTTGCGCAATACAAACCTACGATCCGCTTATTAACAGCGCAATGCTTGCAGCCTCAAGAACAATAGGAAGCTCTCCCATAAGCGTTGTACATAAAAATTCCGAGGATTTTGCAACGGAAAATACAAAGAGGTACAGAAGTGAGGCCGATGGCGTTATTTCATGCGGCTCACGTCTTAAGCTTGCAGAGGTAGTCGTATGGATAAAAAGGCTGAAGAAGCTCGATTGCATTACTCAAAAAATCGCGATTGCTTTTTCAGTAACCGGCGCTCTTATTGCAACTATGCTTCTGGTTTTCGGCATAATAGAATACGTAAATCAGCTATACGTTCTTTTGTATTTGCTGACAGAGTTGATAGCAATGCTTGCGCTAACCTTTACATTGCTGCCAACGTCAAAATATTTTACGGTTGACGCATTGTATTCAGAGCTTGAAAAAGAGAATACGAGGCGTATTGCCAAGCAACAAAAAGAAGATGCGAGAAAAAATCAAATAAAAAAAGAACAGAAGAAACCGAGTGATAGCAAATGAATAACCAAATTAGTACGATTTTAAAATCAGTATCAAAGCCCGGACGTTATTCCGGCGGAGAATACGGACAAATTATCAAGAACAAGGAAAAGGTAAAAGCGAGATTTGCATTTTGCTTTCCCGATACGTATGAAATAGGAATGTCAAATCTTGGTATGAGAATACTTTACGGTGTTCTCAATCAAGAGGAGGACGTTTGGTGTGAAAGAGTATACGATCCGTGGCTTGATATGCAAGAGAAGATGGTGGAGCATGATATTCCGCTGACAGCATGTGAAAGTGGAGATCCTCTTTCTGATTTTGATATGATAGGCTTTACGCTTCAGTATGAAATG
>JAZQTY010000055.1:0-14209 GCA_045631025.1 Eubacteriales bacterium | reverse complement strand
CACTCAGCCATTATCGTATTATAGTATAACATTTTTTTCTTTGATTTTCTAATACAAAAGCACCTAAATACTTATGTCTTTCGCTCATTTCAATGTGTGCAGAAGCGATTATCACCATATATTGTTGCCAAATAATTAAGTTTTTTCCTATAGAGAAATTTTTTAACTTTTGTTAATGCGTTCCTCTTAATAGTTCCCATCTAACGATTGCGGCGCTTGTCAAAGATGTCATAAAACAATCAAGTATGAGGCTTCCCATTAGTTGAGAAGCCGACTTCTCACACCGCCGTGCGTACTGTTCGGTACACGGAGGTTAAATCATAAATGATGCGGCGACTCGTATGCCTCGGATATATCATAGTATTTCATCGTAAGCTCACGCATCTGCTTGTGATACTCGTTGCTGCGAGACTTTTCCCAATCGAATTGCGGAGAGTCCGGAAGCATGACCTTTTTGATTTCCATCTCGCTGACCGATACGTGATATTTCCGATTAAAATACTGCACAAGAGAATCGATAAACAATTCGGGCAGATATTCGATCTTATTTCTCAGGTCGATCGAGGAAAATCCGTTCAGCCGGATATACGTTTCTTTGCTGTACGAGTCGGGCATGATCGGTGTCAAAAGCTCCTCTTGACTCTGAACGAGGCTTTTCCATAATGCGCGGATCTCCAAGAGAGACGCTTTTGCCGTTTCGTATGCCTTTTGCTGTGTTTGACAGAATACTCTGTCCTCATCTGAAATACGTGTGTCCGCCTTGATCTCTACCGCTGAAAATTTATCTAATAAACTCATTTTTCCTCCTATATGTAACAGTAAAATTCGTCAAGGATTTCCTGTCTGTCCTTTTTTCTCATGCTTATCCAACGCTCTGCAACATAGTCTGCAAACTCACCGAGCGGTGTACGAATGGTGTCTGAAACATAACAGTCGTGCACCACCGACACATATTTCAAAAGCCCCCTCATTCCGAAATTCTTGTGAATATCGTTATAAAGACCCGTTTGGAATATGTACGCCTGCGAGCCAAACTCAAATGTGTACTCTACACCGTTATAGGTTACAGTCACTGTGAAATTATCCTTACATTTTTTTCGTTTTCTCAAGCACATTTCGCGTAAACCTCCTGTATTACCGCCGTCACGGGGTTCGGTACGAGAGCCACTCTGTATATCGAGTTCATCGTTTCAAAATGAGCAAAGTCCTCGCTCGCCTCGAAAATCTCCACAACACGGGACGTATGAATAAAATCGCCGCCGTATGCGATAATGGCTCTTGCTCCCTCTCTTAGCGGGAATACAACATTACCGCTGATGCTTATAATCTTTTTCATTCTTTTAAACCTCCAATCTCTTATCCGTAGAATATTTCACGCACAGTAGGATAAATATTGCAAAGCAAGGTGTTTATCTCTTGAAAGGTCATCTTTTCTGACTTTGCAATAGTGTGCATTTTTTCACCGCACACTTTCATTTTGACAATCCGCATCTCCCTTGGTGGGAGCTTTTGTACAAGTTCGTGCATTAAAAAATCCGCTTTTATCTCATACATAACATCTTCGTAAGCAATACTATCTGAAGCATTAAATTTGTTTTCTTGGTCAATAGCCTCATCAAGACTTATTACCTGCGCATTTCTTTTGGGACTTGCCAAATATTTATAATAGTCTGTCAAAATATGTTGCATTTGTCTCCATGCCAATGTCGAGAATTTATATCTACTCAATTTGCTTTTTTTGCAATATTCCTGTACAGCTTTTAAATATCCAAAAATCACAATATCATAAAAATCATTTTCAGATAAATTCTTTTCATTCAAAAAGGCATATACAAGATCGTGATTTTCTTCCGCAAACCGTTGTTCTTGTTTTGTAAATGGTCTTAATTTCATATTCATTCTCCAAGCAAAAGGGATACCGTCACATACAGCGGCGGTATCCCTTATATTTGCGTTACGTTTCCATAACAATCTTTTACAACGGCAACGTATCCTTATCTCCGTCAAGCACGTCGTTGCTGGATATCTCGAAATGAATTCCATCACCCGTGCTACTGAAAGGAACATCCTCATAGAATGTATCCGCATCGGTACGGTTCATTGCCTCGTTCGCTCTCATTTGGTTTATAGACTTTATCTGCTCACGGAAATTGAGTGCATACGCCTTGATGGTTGCAAGCTCTTCTCCCGAAAAATCATATGTCTTTTTGAAGGTTGCAACACTGTACGTGTTAGCTCCTTCTATCTTTTTAAGACCGATCTGTACTACCGCCGCATAGAGAGGTCGGTGACGGGATACAAAGCAAGCGTTGACGAAATCCGAATACGGAGTAAGACTCGTAGGAGGAAGCGTGAGCTGAATCGGCATATAGTCGCCGTTACGAAGAATGTAGAGCTGGCGCATATTCTTACAAGCTTTTCCTTTCGCAGGATTTCCTTTTCCGTCGGTTGCAGTTCCGTACTGATTAAGGGCACAGGTCGAACACAGTCCACCGGGAGTTCCACATCCTGTCTTACCGTCTATCGAGGAACAAATTGGGCTTACGTTATCATCGTACTCTGAGCCTTCGGGCCAATAAGCTCCCGTTGCATGAGAATACAATATAACACCCTCGATAGTTTTAGCGTAATCAGGATCTTCGGGATTGTCGCTAGGAATCTCAAACTGAAGTGATCCGCCTGCGGGAATCTTTACTCTCGGGAAGGAGAGCTGCAAGCCCTCGTAGTCGTCGGCAAGCTCCTCGCTGGTAAAGTCGCCATCGAGCATTTCAGGAAGCATAAAGTTCTTCTTTTCTACCATTGCATTTTCGTAGTTGTTAGTCATAATATTTTAATCTCCTTAGTTTTAAAAATAATAAAATTTGTTAGTCAGCGTTACGCTGCTATGTTGTTCATTCTTTCCCACTGGCTTGTGGGCATTGTCAGCATTCTGTAGCTGATCTGTTCAAGGTCGGTTGCGCGCTCATAGCTTTCACTCGCCATGCTCTGCCTTGTCACCGCACTTGCAAGCCCGAAGCGAGTCATATCCTCGCTATCCATTAGATTTTGTAATACGCCCTGCTCCTCGGTTTCCGTAATACCGAATTCGTTTGCGGCAACGTTAACAACGTAAGGCACGTCGGCTTCATTGATATGTGAGTCGATTGCCTCTCGCATTTCTGCCACTGTTCGCTCAAACGCTTCTTCATCAAGCGCCTCTCTTACAGACGAGCGAATTCTTTCAAGAAACGCATTATCGTCAGCCATAAGAAATTGCTCGGGACGCAATAAAAAATGTTCACTTGTTCGATAGGTCGGTCCCGAATGTGTTCGCTTGACCTTGCCTTGGTCGGCGATCATACCGAACTCAAGCTCAGGACAATAAATCATCGGGGACACGTAGAACGTACCAAGCCCTGTTTCGCTATTGCATACAACCATACCCGCCTGAACTGTTTTGCCGGGAGCTATCTCACGCTGCATATTAGGATTTACGACCTTCATATACAGATGGTTATCCGTGATCTGATTGCTGGCGAACTGTACGTTGGGTATCTCTCCGATAACAGGCATCACAGCGCAGGTCACCTCGTGATTGTCAATGCGAAGGTATCTGTTGCTTAGAAATGCTCGAACCTTGCCTTCCATAACACGAAGCATACGCTGCTCAGGTGTCTGCCTGAACCAATAGTTTACGTTCTGTGTCAGAAGCTCCTTTCCTTCTTCAAGCATTCGGCTATAATATTTCGTTGGTATACCGAGTCTTGCTCCTATCTGACGATGGGCGTTATCCGCAATAAATAACGGCTCTATGCGGTCGTCTCCGTTTGCATCCATAACACGCAAGAACAGCTCCGAGTCGTAGTTCTCCATTAACAGTTGACGGCTATCCACAACGTAGTCCTCCTTGAGTTCATTCTGACGCATTATTTCGGCTGCCAATTCTTCGATTGCAAGACCCGTCTTCATAACTCATCACTCCTTTCTCTCTGTATCGTCTCTACCATGAGAGAACGACGGCTTCTTCGGTAACGTCTGCGGAAATACCTTCGCTTTGAAAAACCTTAGCAAGTCTATTCCAATGTACCTTATCGGGCATTGCCTCAAGAGTTGCCTTGCGTATCACTCGGTCAGCCTGCTTTACGATAACGTCACCGTTTTCGGTAATTGACAGGCTGCTGTGACCTCTTGAGCTTAAATCTGTAATAAGATTTTCAAGCACGGCTCTTCCTTTCTGTTCATACCATACCTGCGGATTGATAGTGTTCTTCGGAGCGGTTGTCTTTTCTTCGCTGTTTTCTTCTGAAATACTCTCACCCATAGGCACTATCTTCAGCATTTCATAGCTTATTTCGGCGTTTTTATTTACCGTAACGTCAGCATGACTGAAGTCAGTTGTGCCGTAAACCTGTATTCTTCCCGTACCGCCTTTGCAAACAAGCGTTCGGGGATCTTCAACACGCCACTCCCAAGTAGAGTCGGGATACGCGGATTTCAGATAGCTTGTAATACGGTGATTTACATGCCTGAGCAACACATCCGAGGTGTCGTCACTCGCTCCCTCATTTTGTCTTTTTTCTTCCTGCTCATAGTGCTCTCGCATCTCTTTTGTTTTATGCAAACGATACTTATGCACCAAAAGAGGAACAAGGTACATCGCCCCTGCCCACAATGACCATATTACAAACGCTACTACGCTAAGCCCAAGTCTTACGTATCCGAATGTAAATACAGCTACTGCGAACTCCATTCCTAAAAGTACAAGTAATGCTTTCCTAAAATTTTTGAACCTTTTCATTTTGAGTTCATCCTTTCTTTTTTATTTTTTTGGAAAACAAAAAAGGGAAACCATAAGACGCCTTTCTAAAAACATCTTTTGGTTCCCCTTAGCTTACCGAATTTCATCGGCGTGAGTTTTTCTCCGTTATCGGCTAAATCTTACCCTAACGGAAAAGTTCAAATCATTTCCCTCCTTCTCCTTTCTGCCATACGGCTTTAATATCTATATAAAAAAGTGCTGGCAAAACAGTTTTGTCCTATACGGAAAAAACTGAATAGTCAGCACTTTGATTACAATCTTAACAACGTGTGCAAAGTAAGTCGTTTGCTTACAAAAAATCCTTGAGGATACGCACAAAAATCAATTACATATGTATTATACCACAATATATAGTGATTGTCAATAGATTTTCTTCAATATGTTGTGTTTTATCACTTTTTTAATTCGTATCCAAGTAAATTATCCGAAAAGTCAGGCAAATCAAACTGCTCATTTCCTATAGTCATCGTTTTAGTCTTTGTAAAATAGAATAGGCATCTGTCCCCGACCTTTATATTTGAGCTTTTTGCTATCATCAAGGATCTTTCGTTTTTCGCCTCATCAGCTATCTTTATCTTGCGGTATTTGCCAAACAGTTTGGGTGCTATACTCGTGCATACGCCTTCGACCACCTCATACTCACCTTTGGATACCACTTGATACAGCGTAACAGTCTTATATGCACTGAACAGGAAAATAGCTACACTGAGAAGCAGCATTATAATATCCTTGGCAATTGCACAAAAGGATATCCCAACAAAAAGGCAGGCTATACCGATAACACCCGCAAGCAGTATCTTTTTCTTTAGGGGAGACGGAAATTCAGTCCACTTATTCATACTCTCACATCCTTCCGAGTACCACCTGCTGACGAAGATACAGATTTGCCACGTTTGTAAGCACGTCGCGACAGACGGGAGAGCTTTTTGCAGAATACGCTATATTTTCGCTCGTAGTGTACTCGTCGTTATAAAGCGCATCAAGAATATCCTCGTCACATTTGAAGCTCGTCTTGTTCTGCTCAACGCACTTGATAATCTCTGCCGTTGAGAAGATAGCTTGATTGGCAAGGCTCATAACCAGCGCTTCTCCCTGATTTCTCTTATCACGGAACAGTATCCTCTTTGTTGCCGAAAGCGGTATGCCCTGAACTGTCAGTTTTACGAAAGAGAACATACGAATAAAAATATTCTCGGAAATGGGGACAATATAGAGATTAGAAAAAAGATCGTACAGAGCATCTGCCCCGGTCTCTCCTGCTCCCTCCGCGATAAGACCTCTCTGCATCAGATGATACTGACATGCTTCAACGGTTTTGTGATAATCAACGTCAAGCTCTTTGATTTTCTTTTGATAGAAGTCCTTTATCTCCGACTCCGAAAGTATCCTCCAATTCAGCAACGACCAAAGAATCATTTCCTGTGTATCAAGCACAAACTCCTGATTGCCTATCTCTACGTAAGGATAGCGCAATCCCTTTTTACCTTTTCTCTGTTTTAAAATACCTACTGCTGTGTAAAGCTTTTTCATAATTTTTTCTCCTTTATGTTTTTTATTTTTCAGGCTACGGTGTTTAGTCTTTTATAGACCTCATTACATTCCTCGATAACGCGGTCGCACATATATTCTCCAAACATTCCAATGTGCGCTTGGCTTTCCTCAAGTCCAAGTTTACTTTGCAGCCATATATACGTTTGCTCTTTCGTCATAATACCGCTCACCCACATTTTTGAAAGAGCTCTGTGAGCAAGTATTCGCCTGTTTCTCAATTCACTGTTTGCAAGAGTTCCCATAGGACGCTTACTGTCCTTATGCGCTCCTACGTAAGAATCGCATTTAGGATAGCGGTCACATACGTAAAGGAAGCTCCCCTCGTCGATAGTATTTTCCTTATAGACCACGCTTGCCGGACGGATCTTCGCCTCTGCCCCACAGTACGGACAGTATACCTTCTGTCTTTTTTTCATTTGTCTGTTGTAACACCTCCGATTTTTTGTACATTGAGCATACGGGACAGTCACCTTTCTCCGAATTCCACAGAAGCCATTCTCGGTATATATTCTTAAATGCGCAAGTGCTTAAATTGCCGCACATCTCGTCCTTTTGCGGATATTCCCCGGTAAGAGTGTAAAATAGGTCAAACGGAAACAGTACAGGTCTTGTGTCAACATTTGCTACAAGCATATATTCTTTTCCGTCGTCACATTTTACGTAAACTGCATTTCTATAATTTCCCGAAGTCAGCTTTAGAAATTTGTATAACGCCCGAAGCTCTTTTTTGATTTGATGAGAAATTTCTCCCTCTACTATCATTATGCGATTTTTCATTCAAGATCCCCCCTTTCGTATATTTTAAGTGTTAAATTCAGAAAATCGGAGCACTGTCAATGACAATGCTCCGACGGTTGTTTATCAGAGATTTTGCTTGATTATTCTTGTAATTATACCAAGAGCAACGCCTCGTTCCTCATCGATACCGGTAACGGCAAAGCTTACGTCGTCTTTCTTCGCAGGTCGTCTGCGATCATAACATGAATGCGCTATTGCATTGACTCCATTAGTGAGTCTTACAAAAACGATTCCCTTATGAATGTCGGTAACACGTCCTGCGTATTTGCCTTGAACCTGACAACGGCTGATATTTGGAACGTTATTCTTTTCGGTTACGCTCTTTACGTCCGCAACGACCTCAATATTCTCTACGCTATCTCGGATTATCTCCTTGACCTTTACAAGAATCTCATCTCCCACGGCGAAACGATCATGCGCGTCTCCAATCCAATCCCATGAAAGGTCACGGGCTGAAATAGAGCAGTCCACTCCGAATATTTCAACTCGTATTCCCTTTTCTGCAACAGCAAGAACTCTTGCTTGAACGATACGTCCCTCATAGATCTTATACGCGCCGCTTGCATCAGCATCCATATAAAAGGTCTTTCGCTTTTTCAGCATAGCTTCCTTTCGGCTGGCTACAACGCTTCTTGTTTCTTCGTCTATTCCTTTTATGATAAAATCGATCTCTGCGCCAAGCATATTGCTGAGCAGCTTATTGTATCTTACCGCCTGATCTTCAAACGCCTTTCTTGAGAGATTTATCTGATACCCCATGAGCATTTCGTTCATTGGGATAATGATGCGGAAGCCTTGGTAATCGACAACGGCAACCGTTTTGCCTTTGTCCATTTGCTCGATTCCACCGATCATTCCGGTAATGATCCTTTTTGTACGGTATGCGTTATTGATCTCGTGCCAAGCAATCTCGGCAATCTCATCGTCGGTCTGTATCTGACCTCCAATGTCAATAGTAAGTATAGATTCCGCTGAATCTATATCGTCATATGCTGTTTGCTTGACTTTTTCTTTTACTACCGGTTCTTCAACGGTAGTTGTTTTTTCTTCGGTTTTCTTTTTTGCCATATTATTATCCTCCTTTTCTTTGTTATGACATTACAGAATCTTTTTCTGTTTTTTCCACACCTGCTTTTTTAGGCGGTGTGTTTTGTTTTTCGGTTACTTCTTTTTTCTGAACTAGTATCTTCCTTGACCATTCGGGGACATGCGCCGATGCCTTACAAGGTATCAGCTTATTAGCTTCCGGGTGACTTGTATAATCAAACTTGTCCACCTGTAACACCTTACGGCCTCGGATAATTACGAGAGCCTTGTTTATAGGCAATCTAAGCACTTCATCCATAGTGAGCAATTTTCTTTTGCCCACTCCGCTGGTCTCTCGGTACTCCGGCGTATAATCGCTTATTCTCCACGTTCCGAGTTGCTTTGCCTTACTTGTTACAGCTATTGAAACCTCGCCCGAACGGTCGCTGATGTATTTTGCCGTCAGCTCGTCAACACAACCAAGAAAGAGTTGAACATCCGAATTCCCAAGTATCTCTTGCCATTGGTTATACGGATAACGGTTTTGGAGTCCCGCGAGATTTTGAAATACGCAAGACATAGATATGTTTCGGGAGCGTATAACGGATATTTTACGGCTAAGGTCAGGGATAACACCGCAGGCGGTCAGCTCCTCACCGAGAACGTGAACAGGTACGGGCAGCTTACCGTCGGGACAGTGCTTATCTGCATACCGTACAAGCTTTATAAAGACGAAAGATAGGAACAACGAGGAAAGGAAATCGAAAGTGCTATCCTGATCACTTGTAATACAGAAATAAGCACAGGGCTTCTTGCCGGGAAGCTCAAGGTCTATCTCGTCAAAGGACGTGATGTTTCTTATCTGCTTGTTCTGAAACACCTGAAGTCTTGAGCCAAGTCCTATGATAACACCGCTCCGTACAGTCTCGGATGCTTGCTTGAATATAGCGTAAGGTGCTTTAGCCGCGTGGGGATCGGGCAAAGACCCAATCTTACTATTCAGACTATTTTCCGAGCTTTGGGTTAAAAGCTGATATACCTCACCAATATTCTTTCTGCTTGGCGCATATCCTTGCTCTACGTATAACACTAACGCCTTGAGCAGATTCATTTCAGCATTATCCCAGAAATAATCTCCTCTCTCCGAGCCGGTATTTTTTATTATGATATCGCAAAACAGCTGTGCCATCAGCTCATCTCCCTCTATCTCGCAAAGGCAGTTCCACGAATCCGAAGCTTCGGGAGTTACGAGATTGAACACCTTGACCTCATAACCCTTACTTCTCAAATATTCGCTTGTCTTTTCATAAAGCTCGGATTTCGGATCCGTAATAACAAGCGACTCCCCGCGTGCGGCACTTTGCAAGATCCTGTTGATACAAAATGCCCTTGTTTTCATAGAGCCGCTTGCCCCGTACACGGCAACGTTTGCGTTGAGCCTGGTTTCCCTTGGAACACAAATTGTCTTGCCGTCGAGCTTACCGAGTATAGTACCGCCGTGTTTCGTTACGTCGCTCACCAGGTCTAAAACCTCGGCAACTTCTTTCTTGGGCATAAAGCCCGCTGTACCATATGTACCTTTTTTTGAATAGCTGAGGTTTCTCGTTCTGTCGTACTCATCTTTATCTCCTAACCCCATTCGCATTACCATAAATACAAGCACACCGCCAAAGCCTATGCAAACAAGTGTTCCTATGATTCCATACGGGAACGTAAACATTGCTTCAAAACAGTCACCTATTGCCAACGAGGGCATTTCAGGTGAACTTCTGTTACCTATGGTATTACCTGCTGTTTTCCACTCACTGTAATTACTGACAAACTGAGCAACGTAACCGCCAGCGTAAAGCAGGACAAACAAAAGCGGAAGTATCAGCGCAATTATTTTAATTATTTTTTTCTTATCCACCAAAAAATCTCCTTTTTGTTTTATTAAAATCAAGTGTCTGAAATTCAACGTTAGAATCAAAATAACGGCGCAGTACATCTGCTTGGTAGTCAAAGCAAATTATAACTCCTTGACTTTGATACATAGACAGAGCAACACAAAAACGACGTATACGAACAAGGTCGCATTTGTAAGCCAGCAACACAGGTCTTCCGTCCTCGGTAAAGGCATCATTTTCGATCAATGAGCCGTGATACGCAGGACATAGGTCGGTTGTCAGGATCTCATCAAGCTCTGTGCAGAGATCGGGACGGCAAAGAAGCCGAATAAGCATTTCCCCTTTTTCGTCATTCGTAACGAAATAAAAGTTTTCGTAATTATCGTCAAGGATAAAATATTGCTTTGTTTCGTTTGTAAGCGCCATGTACGCAAGCTCCATAGAATTACCCAACACAATGCCCTTGATAGATTGAGAGGAGTATTGTTCCGGGAATCGCTCAAGGCACAAGACCGTTTCTATCAGAGCCTTGGATCTTATTTCCGCGGCATACCCCCACTTAACAAGGTCGTTACCGAAGTTATAGGTAACAAATATATTTTCTTCTGTCAGCAGCACTCCAATGTAACGAGCGCCTTTCGTCTTAAAAAAATCAGCGCCGTACTCTCTCATTTCTCTCGACAAATAGAACAGAGGATAGCAAATCTGCTCGCCACCGTTCCAACTTGGAGAAAAGATTGCGGGGTGTTGATCGCGGAACACGTAAGCGCCGGCATTTTTCATTGTTACGGTTGCCTCGGCAATACGGTGAAGTCGCTCGCGGCGGTGGGGATCACTTCTCACGTGATTGGTGTCAGTGTTTCCGTTCAGATAAAACGAGAAGCGATGGGGGTTGTCTGCAAGCATAATTTCCTTTGCTCGTTTGGTAAGGCGCAATCCCCGTAATCCGTTTGCACAGGTCAGCTTGATAAGGGCTTTACGCTTCAGCTCAGTAACCACTGTACACTTGTAGGTTTTCCCTTCTGATATACGCGGTAACAACGACACGGGGAGTTCACCGAACACAGCAATAAAAGTGAGTAGCTCATACGCCCTTGTCTCTTGTAAAATAATCAACACCTCCTTCTTTTTTACCCTCACTTTTTTACCAGGGTAATTTTTTGAGAAAAATCGAAAAATCCTACATATATATGCGTGTTTTTTTGAGTATCGAAAAATTTTCACCTGAAATATGCCGTTTTTTCGATACTCTATTTATGCCAATTTCTCCTCAACCATTCCGTAAAATGAGCCTTATCTATTACGGTTATCCTTGTGTATTCCCCATCTCCAAACTTCGTTACGTGCATAGAGTCACACAAATATCCCGCATCGTCCGACATTACAAACGTGGCGATCGCATCAAGTATCGGCTTCGATTCATAATTATCATAATCCTTCACTTTACTTAATGGATCGCCCATTTTGTAAACGTGTGAAAAGCAAACCACACATTGCTCATACTTGGGCATTTTATGCTCGTAAGCATAACGGCTCAATGAGAAAAACAGCGGATCAACGATAAACTCTCTGCCCTTTACCTTGTTCTTTTTCGGTATCAAGCACGGTAATTTCACCTCAAAAATCCCGTCCTCATATTTGATTTCAATGCCGTGTATCTCCGCCGCATCAGCCAAATAATCGCGCTTTTTTATACCTGTGGTGGTATATATCAAGTGCCTTAACCGACAGGTATTTCGCTCAGATCTACAAGCAAGCTCGTAGGTTATCCTATCATATTCTTCGGGATATTTTGAAATATCCATATGCTTCAGTCTGCTGATGAGCCTTGATAGATATTCCGCTTCGCTTTGAATTTCGTCCAAGGATTTCAATATATAACGGTTATCCATAATGCCTCCTTATTGTTTTTTATAATATTGTATACTGCCCGAATCAGAATCTACAGTACAAAAAACAGCATTCTCGATGTGTATGTCGGGTACCTGCTCCGTATTGTCGATAATAACAATTTTCTTTCCGTTGCCACTGTCCTGTCGCATATTAAAAGCGTGTGAAACAAGTGTTTCATTTCCTTCGGGAGCATAAATGATCTCATATGTCTCACCGTTTGCAAAGAAAACTATTTCCGTAGGATAAGCATCTGTGCTGTGATATTCTGCCTTATCCGCAAAATCAGCGAGCACCCACAGTGCCGAAAGCATATCTGTATCCGTCTCCATACTCGGTGAATCAAAATAAATATCGAGTTTGGGATCATAAAAAACACGCCCCTGCTTGATAAGATAGGCAAGAATTTTCTCGACCTTATCAGCTTTTTTTGCGTAAATACGTTTTATCTGCGCGCCTCTTATGCAGTGGTATGTAGTGATGTCGCGAAGTAATTGCTCAACGTCTTGGCGATAAAATTGTTCTCTTGTTTTCATAAAAACACTCCTTTATTTTATTATTTTTTCTGTTGCTCCAGAATATCTCTGAGTTCTCGGCGGTCTGTTGTAATTAGCCTTTTCTCTAACTGACTACACTTAAATTCCACCGAAATATTATTGTTGTTGGTGCTTATAAGTCCGTTCCCACGCTCAAAATGTGTTATCTCCATAAGCTCCGCATCAGACAAACGCAGTACGCTCTGTACTCTTTGCGCCTCCTCATCCTCAAGATTCAGGACGATTTTCGTCTTGCAGTTGTTGATGATTCCCTTGCCGTATTTACCGTCGTCAAGGGCGAAAAAGTCATTGAGATCCTGCGTTGCGCACACGGCAGAGCCGCCGTATCCGCGTATGATTTTGAAGATTTCAAGGACGAATTCAGCGGCAAGTCGGTTGCCCGTACCGCCAATGAGTTGCCAACACTCGTCGATAAAAATCGTCTTTTCTACGGTACGGTTTTCTTTTGCCTTATCCCATACGTAGTCAAGTGCTACGAACATACCGAGCGGAAGCATATCTCCGCTCAGCTCGGATATGTCAAGCACGGTGTACTTGTTATCCAGATTCACGTTCGTTTGCTGGGAGAAGGTGCTTGCAGAACCGTTCACAAGACGGTTGAGAATATTCGCCATACGCTTGGTTTGTGCGTCCTGCTTGAGTACTTCGTGAAGGTCTCCGAGAACCGGCATTTCCTTATATTGATCGGGATTATCGGCGTCTGTCAGCGAGTCGTTATCGTGGGTAATTCCCTTTCCTTCATAGGTCTTTATCAGTGCTTCATCGAGCAGTTGCCGCTCCTCGTGTGTCATATCCGGGATAAGCAAGCTGAAGAAAATATGCAGTCTTTGGATCTTCGAGGAAAGCGCCGATTTATCTGTTGCAACGCCATCGATCAGCTCGTCTACGGACTTATCCGCCTTTCGTATCTCCATAACGTTGATGCAGTTCTGCGAGGCAGGCGAGATCTGTATAAACTCACCGCCAATGTTCTGACAGGCACGGTAAAATTCGTGTCCCTTTAAGGGGGCTACGATAAATACCTGAATGCCCTTTCGCCTCATGCGGAGCGCCATCAGCTGCATCAAAAACGTCTTCCCTGCACCCGACGTTCCAAGAATGGAAATGTTCGCGTTTTTATAGACCTGAGAATTGAAAATATCCACGATCGTCAGCGAATTGTTGTAACGGTTGACACCCAAAAGAATGCCGTTATCGTCACACATTTCAAAGCTGACGAAGGGGTAACAGCTTGCCGCTCCTCGTGTAAGCACGTTACGCTTGGAGCGCTCGAACAGATGCTTTTCAAGGGATGCAAGAGGTAGCGAAGATAAGAACGCTTGCTCCTCACGGAAGGTACAGCTTACGCATCCGATGTCGTGAGAAAGAAGCAATTTCCGCATTTCCCTTTCCCTGTAATCAAGCTCTGCGGGGCTGTTTGCGGTGATAGTAATGAGGGTATTCATATAGTAGAAATCCTCGTTTTCCGCAATTCCTCGCTTGAGGAAATACCCACTCTTGATGGCATCGTCAAGGCTGTCAAAATTGGTAAGTCGGAGGCCAAGCGGTCTTAGGAAGACAACACTTAGCTACAACTCCTTGGCTCACAGAACGACATGGCTACGATCCGACTTATTCATATAGTAGAAATCCTCGTTTTCCGCAATTCCTCGCTTGAGGAAATACCCACTCTTGATGGCATCGTCAAGGCTGTCAAAATTGGT
>JAZQTY010000054.1:0-15567 GCA_045631025.1 Eubacteriales bacterium | reverse complement strand
GGTTGCAAGGTAAATCAATACGAATCCGAGGCTATTGCCGAGGAGCTTGAGCGTCGCGGCTTTACCGTCGCAAGCCCTACGCGCGTTTGCGACGCTTACGTCATAAACACGTGTACGGTAACTGCCGAGTCAGACAGAAAGGCGCGACAGTTTATCCGCAGAGCTATCGGCAAAAACGCGAATGCCGCCGTTGTCGTAACGGGATGTATGGCGCAGGTTTCCGCCGATGAGGTTGCATCTATCGAGGGCGTTGACGCGGTTGTCGGCAACACCTCAAAAACGTCTTGCGCCGAAATCGTTGAACGTCTTTTAGAAAGCGGAAAGAACGAACGGACAGAGATTTTCGTAACGGATATTAAAAACAGTCCTTTTGAAAAAATGAGCATCGAGCGCTTTGATCGCACCCGCGCTTACGTAAAGATAGAGGACGGCTGTGAGAGCCGCTGCACCTATTGCATAATTCCCGACGCACGCGGCGGGATACGCTCAAAGCCCGTCGAGGACGTAATAAGTGAGGTCGAGGCGCTCACTCGCGGCGGTTGCCGCGAAATAGTACTTACCGGTATTGAAACGGGCTCGTACGGCAAGGACCTCGGTGACGTTGACCTCGCAGCGCTTCTCTGCCGCATAGATAAAATCGAAGGTATTGGCAGAATACGTCTCGGCTCACTCGACCCGTCTATCATTAAGGAGGATTTCGTCAAGCGAATTGCCACGCTCGAAAGTCTCGCTCCTCACTTTCACCTTTCTCTGCAAAGCGGAAGCAGCCGTATACTCGCTCTTATGAAGCGTAAATACAACGCGCGGCAGGCAATGGCGGCAATCGAGCTTTTGCGCAAGTACATACCGAACGTAAAGTTTACCACGGATATTATCGTAGGCTTTCCGCAGGAAAGCGAGGAGGATTTCGAAGAAACCGTGGAATTCGTCAAAGCAGCGGGATTTTTGACAACGCATATTTTCCCATATTCCAAGCGCAATGGCACACCCGCCGCAATTATGCAAGGGCAAATACAGAAGGAAGAAAAAAGCCGCAGACTGCATTTACTTGAAGCCGCAGAGGCTAACGTAAGGCGAGAAATACTTGAAAACGAAATAAAATACTCGACCGTAAAAGACGTCCTTTTTGAAACCTTTTCGGAAGGCGTTGCCGTAGGTCACACCGCAGATTTTTTGGAGGTACGCGTTCCGTCCTCGCGCCCTCTCCACGCCGAAACGTATCCCGTCCGCTTTATATCAACAGACGGAAACGTTTTGCTTGGAGAAATAGTTTAATTTAAAAAGCGCAGGTACGTTCTTTTGGGGCGCAAAAAAATAAAAGAAAAAATTTCAAAAAAACTATTGCATTTTTTTTTGAGTTATGGTATAATATCAAATGTTCTATGGATAAATCAAGAAAGCTACACGTGTTTTAAGCACGTTGAGGAGGTGTCAAAATGGCAAAGTGCAGTATTTGCGGAAAGGGAGTTGTTTTCGGTCAGGCCGTATCACACTCACATCGCAAGACCAACAGAACCTGGAAGCCTAACATTCGCAAGGTAAAAGCAATTGTTGACGGTACGCCCAAGACCGTTGCCGTTTGCTCCCGTTGCCTTCGTTCGGGTAAGGTAAACAGAGCGTGAGTTTTTATAACAGTCACGAATAGAAAAGCAGACTTATTTCCTTCGCAGAAGCGTCGGATAGACAGTCTGCTTTTTTGTTTTTCCTCAATCGGGATTTTATTGACAAATTCCGATTTTTTTGCTATAATTATATACGTATATTAAGTTATGAGGAGAAGATATGCTCTGGGAACTTTACGATGACATAAAAAGCTATATAAAAATGACCTTTATTCCCTCTATGCGGAATATTTTTTCGTCGATGAGAAGCCTTGTGAGTATGCTTCTCGTTATGCTTGTTTTGCAGGTGCTGTTGAGCGTTATATGCATTTCCGGCGTTGAAAATATAGCAAGACAAAATGCAACCTTGGATAAATTCCAAGCCGATATTGAAGCCGTTGCCGTCGAGGGTGCTGACGTTGGGGACAGCGCCGGCTCGCACGCCCTTTCGAATACCTTTCAAACTGCAAAAAACGGCGCGTTTATTCTCGTCGGTGCGCTCGGCTTGTGGGCACTCTGCTCCCTCGCGGTTTACCAGAGAATAACCTCCGCGTCGGCAGACCGCGACAGATACGTATGGGGAATGTACGTCGTACACGGTGCAAAGAAAAAGAAGGTGCGTGCTATGCTCAAATGCGAGCTTTTTGCTCCGCATCTCGCAGCCACCGTCTTGGGATATCCCATAGCACTCCTTCTTTGCAACCTGTTTCTCGGCGGAGAATATCGCTTCTCCGTAATTCCGCTCGCCATAATCCTTTTGCTTTCCCTTATATGCATTCTCCTCGTGGTAGAGTACGAGTGCCTGCTTATAAGAAATATGACTCCAACGTATATGCTTCGTGAGGAGGACTCTCCCAAAAGCATTTCCTATCCTCGCAAGCACAGCACTCTCGTAAAGGGCTTTACCCCCTCGCGCTACGGAAGAAGCTCATTTTCCAGAATGAGAAAATATTACGTTTCTCTTTCCGTCGTTGCCGCTATCCCCGCCCTGCTTTGGATATGCCTTTTAGTATCCGCAAAGGGAGAAACGGGATTTTTGAAGCAGGACGTTGAGGAATTCACCGTCAAAAGCACGATCGGTCTTTCCGAAGAGGACCTCGAGGCAATACGTGCAAAGGCTCTTGAATTTTCCGACAAGATCACGTCCGTTGGAGCGTCCGCGTCTTACGACGCGTCGGGTATACATACTCACTTCCTCGCAGACAACTCCAAGCTTTCCGAGGACAGATACTCTCCGTATTTCACGACCACCTACGGTGATAATCTCTTGACTCTTACGATGAACGATACCGCTTTTAAGCACTACACGGGTTACCAAACGGCAAGAGTCGCTCGCGGCACCGTGTCTATCGTATATCCTGCGAACAACTCCGATTACTCCTTCAAAAAGGGAGATAGGATTTTTATCGCCATATCAAAACTTGACGGAAACGTGCGCGTGGTTGACTCAAATTCGGCGGAGCTGCTCAAGTCCGAGCTTACGGAGGAATACGATTACGTTGAGTTTGACGTAGCTTACGTTACCGCTTGCGCCGAGGAAAGCTTGTCAAAAAATGGATTTTTGAATGTAAAGGAGACCTATTTCGTTCTCAACGATCAGGATTATCTTGAGATAACCTCTATTATGAATTACAGCGCGAGCGTTTATGAATACGAATACACCTCCGCTATGGATGGCAAGGCAAGCTTTAATATCACCGTTCCCTTCTCCGAGCTCGGCGAGCTTCCTGCAGAAGGTGATTGCGTTCAGCTTTCGGGGACGTATTCCGGCAAGCTTACGCTAAAAAACGTCAATTCCATCTATTTCAAGGAGCCGACTACCTTTGAAAAGGACATTAACACCTCCTTTAGGTTTGCCTATATAAATTCGGTAACGTCAGACGGTACGACCGTTACGCTCAACGTAACGCCGCAGGACACCGTCAGCTTCAGCACCGCCTTTGGCTCAACGGTTGCAACGGTCGGACTCGGCACTCCGAAAATGACCACTCACGACGACGTTTATTTTATAAACACTGCGGGTGAGGACCTGATCTTCTCAAACGGAACCGTGGAAATTCACGATTATATAACGGTACACAAGTCCTCGCGTGTAAGCGGAGCGGAAGCGGGCTTTCACGCAATTCTTCCCGAGGAAGCTCTGAACGTGACCGAGGGCAGACTCCCGCTTGAGGAGCTTTTCGCCAACGACGATTTCATTATTGCAGCAGCTGACAGCAATACGCAGGCAACGCTCGGAATAGACGCAGGTACGGTGGAGCAGGGCACGCTGACGCTCGTTCTTCCATCTGCCAATAAGCATTATCTGAATATTGCCGAAGGTGACGAGCTGCTCTTTGGTATAACGCTTGAGGACGTATTCTCCTACGATCCCAACGCAGTATCCACGGAAAGTAAATACGATATCCTCGATTCGCACGTGCACAACAATCAATACGACTACGTGCCGCTCACGGTTGCGAAAATAATATACAGCGACTCCGTTGATCGCGTACACGTCTTTCTTAACAGCAAGGATTTCTCCAAGGTGACCGCAAAGCACGGCGCTTACACAACCGTAACGGTAGCGCTTGACGAAAGCACGTCAAGCGAAGAGTACTCCGTCATACGCAACTGGCTTGGAGGATTCGTTTCAAACGACGTCAGACTTACGAGCGTTTCGTCCACGGGCGCGTATCTTGACCGTCTGCTTCGTGAGAACGCAGACTATTCGTCCGTAATACTTCTTATCAGCATACTTATCCCCATGATAATTCCCTTTATATGGTATTATCCCCTCTCTACCCTATTCGACCGCAGACGCTCCGAGATAAAGGTCCTTGAGGCGATAGGCAAAACGAGAAAGCAGATATACGCATGCTTTGCCGCCGAGGGCGCCCTGCTGTGCGCTTGCGCCTTTTTAACGGTTCCGATTCTGTGCGGTCCGGTTATGCTGCTCTATAAGCTTTCCTGCATATTCTTCCGTTTACCCATAGAATTTGAATATTCTTATCTGTCTCTTCCCATTCTCGTAGCAGGCGGAGCGGCAGTCGCGCTGTTCGCAGCTATCTGCTTCGGTATATGCTTGATAGGCACCCTGCCCCGCAGAAAAACACGTAAAAAGTAAGGAGAACGTATGGCAATTCTTGAAGCTATTGATATAATTAAACAGTATAAGCGCGCAGGCAATACCGTAACTGCACTCAATCGCGCATCTATAAAGGTCGACGAGGGAGAATTCGTAGCTATAACGGGAGTTTCGGGCTCCGGTAAGAGCACGTTTATAAATATCTGCGCGGGACTCGACACCCCCAACGCAGGCTCGGTTATGCTCGGAGGCAGAATGATAACCTCCCTCTCACAAAACGAGCTTACCGAATACCGCGGAAAGACCGTCGGCTTCGTCTTTCAATCACACAAGCTCATTCCTCACCTAACTGCTTACGAAAACATACTTCTGCCGCTCAATGCCGCAAACAGAAAGCAAGAAAAGCACGAGGAACGCTTTAAGCTGTTGGTCGATTCTCTCGGCCTCCGAGACCGCCTTGCGCATCTTCCCTCGGAGCTTTCGGGCGGTCAGGCGCAAAGAGTGGCGATAGCGCGCTCTCTTATCCACTACCCACGTATCCTCTTTGCCGACGAGCCTACGGGTAACCTCGACAGAAAGAATGCAGACGAGGTGGTTGACCTTTTGGTAAGCCTTAAGGACAGCCTCAAGCAGACTATGGTAGTCGTAACACACGACCCCAAAACTGCAGAGCGTGCCGACAGAATTTACAATATGGAAGACGGCTTCCTCGTTGAGGTGAAGCGCAAATGACGTACGCGGTTGTCGACTGTCGCATAACTCACGACGTTGAGTATGCGTTGCTTAACTACGCCGACAAAATAATAAAGTTACCGCCGCACCCCGCGCTTGCTTCCCCCGTCGCATCACATCCCGATATGCTTATTTGGTCGTTTAAGCGAAAAATCGTCACCTACGAGGATTATCTCGGTATCGCTCAAAATGAGCTTCTTGAGCTTTGCTCGCTCGGCTTTGAGCTTGTGACGGAGAAGGCTTGCCCCAACGCTGTGTATCCACGCGACGTGCGCCTAAACTGCGCCGTAGTGGGAAATCGCGCGCTTGCTAATTCAAAACATACGTCCGAGCACGTAAAAAACAGTTCTCTTGAGCTTTTGCACACAAATCAAGGATATACGAAGTGCGCAACGGTGGTAGTAAGTGATAACGCGATAATAACGTCCGACCCTTCGGTTTTCAATGCCGCCGTCCACGCGAATATCGACGCGCTGAAAATAAGCGAAGGACACGTAAGACTCGACGGCTACGACACCGGCTTTATCGGCGGTGCTACGGGAGCGACTGCCAATGAGGTCCTCTTTACCGGTAACCTCTCCTCACACCCCGACGCCGAAAGAATAGAAGACTTTTGCATCCGCCACGGCAAGCGAGCAGTATCCTTATCCCAAACACCGCTTTACGACTACGGAACGGTATTTTTCTTCGATTGAATAAAAAATAAAAAATAAAAAATAAAAAAGAAAGAAATCGAATATGAAAAAAACGCTAAAAAGAATCTCTTTGCTTTTGCTTTGTGCACTTATTGCCGTACCGCTCGGTGCATGCAACAAAAGGCAAAAAAAGCATACCGCCTCCTTTTTCGGATATTTTGATTCCTTCGCGGAATTCACGCTCTATACCGACTCCGAGGAGCGCTTTGAGCATTACAGCGACATAGTTGAGCGCGAGCTAAAAAAATACCACGAAATGCTCGATGCTTACAACGGTTACGATGGCAAAATAAATATATATTCCCTCAATGAAGGCGCTGCCAATACGCCTATGAAGCCCGAGCCCGAGCTTTTTGCATTTCTTAAAAAAGCAAAGGAGCTTTATGACCTAACGGACGGATATACGTCAGTAGCACTCGGCGCGGTAACGGCTATCTGGAAGGACGCAATAAAAAACGGCGTACCGCCAAGCGAAGAAAGCTTGAGAACCGCAGCAGAGCATACGGATATAAACGACCTGCTTCTTGACAGTGAAAATTGGACGGTCGCGTTTGCAGACGAGCAGCTTAAGCTTGACGCGGGCGCATTAGGCAAAGGCTTTGCCGCAGACTGTATCTCGGACATGCTTTGCCTTGAGGGTTGTAAAGAGCCGTTTATCCTCAATATTGGCGGAACGCTTGCGGCAAGAGGAGAAAAGCCTGACGGCACTCCGTGGCAAGCAGGAATACAAGCACCGAACGGCGGCGAGCTTGACGGCGTGTCGGTAAATCTCTCACGCATTGAGTACGGCACCAACGCACTTTCCACAAGCGGCTCTTATCACCGTGGTTTTGAATACGGAGGCGTTCTCTATCACCATATAATAAATCCATATACGTTGATGCCCGAAAACAATTTCACGTCTGTCAGCGTTAATTGCTATTCTTCCACAAGGGCGGACGCGCTGTCAACCGCTCTCTTTTCCATGACACTTGAAGAAGGACAAGCACTTATTGATTCTCTTAAAGATGCCGAAGCCGTATGGCTTTTGGCTGACGGCAACGTGATAAAAAGCAACGGCATAGAATAACTGAAACAAAGAGGAGGAGAAAAATGAAGAAAAAAGATATAGTTCTCTTCCTTTGCATAGTTGCGTCATCAATTTTGACGTTTGCCGTTCTTTGGGTTACCTTGTCGCCTCGCGGAGACGTCGCCGTAATCAGCGTTAACGGCGAGGAATACGCAAGGCTCCCGCTTAAGGAGGATGCCGAGCTTTGGGTGTCGACCGAATACGGAGAAAATCTCGTCGTCGTAAAGAACGGCGAGGTGTATATAAAAGAAACGGATTGCCCCGATAAGGTATGCGTAAGGACCGGCAAGGCTAACGCGCTCAAAAGCGTTGTTTGCGCGCCTCATCGGCTAACCGTAACGGTAGAAACGGAGGCGACAAAGTGAAAAATAAAAGCACTGCCAAGAAGACTGCGCTTTGGGGAGTTCTTGTCGCGCTCGGACTTGTGTTCGGATACGTCGAGCACCTCGTTCCCTTGCCCGTCGGCATTTACGGAATAAAGCTTGGGCTTTCAAATCTCGTTACGCTCATAGCACTCTATGTACTCGGCTCACACGCGGCGATTTATATAAATCTCATAAGGATATTTCTCTCGTCACTGCTGTTCGGCAACTCTGTCTCTCTCGCATATAGCCTTGCAGGAGGACTTTTCGCAGTGATGATAATGATCATAGCCAAAAAATTCTGGAATTTTGGAACGGTTGGCGTGAGCGTTTTGAGCGGACTCACACATAATCTTGCGCAGCTTGTAGTAGCAATATTTATGGTAGATAGCTTGAAAATAGCATTCTATCTCCCCGTCCTACTCACCGCAGGTGCATTAACGGGATTTTTAATCGGTACTTGCGCATTTTTGATTATAAAAAACGGGTATATAACGCGTACGTTTGGTATTGATAAAACGAACCACAAAGTAAAAGACACGAATGATTTAAATTGATCTTTGGGCAAATTTGCGATGAAAAGTGACCAATTTCAATAAAAATAATTTTTTTTCAAAAAAGGCTTGACTTATCTAATTAAATGTGCTATAATATTCGAGTCGCAAAGATCTGGGTGTGGCGCAGCTGGTAGCGCGCTACCTTGGGGTGGTAGAGGCCGCAAGTTCAAGTCTTGTCACTCAGACCAAAAATCCGTAGGAATTGTACAAATTTCTACGGATTCTTTTTTTATTTTTTGCGGTCAATATACAAATCCTTGTTTTATCATTGTTTTAGTACATACAAGGTACATACAAGCCGATATGCTCCAAGGTATGCGCTAAGCTTGATAAAGGTATGCACAAATCCGCTTTCCTAACAAAACAAACACTGCCCCCCCTTATTTTTCAATACTTTCAGAGTTACACCTCTACCTTTTTGCATGGTAGAGGTTTTTGTTTTTAACAAATGCGATAGAATATTTATTATCAACTACCAAACAAAAAAGCCGCTATCGCGGCGTGGCAATCACGCTTTGATAGCGGCAATGTTATGTTTTGTATCGGGTATTATTTTTGGATTTCCTTCCTCGCTTTTGATAGTCAGCGTTGATCTCATCGCTCCAATCCGCGCCGAGAGGTGCGCTTGCTCTGACTTTGCAAACGACTTTTGTATTGTTGATGGATTTGTGTGCTCTTACAAGCGAATCTATCGACACGTGCTTTGCCTTGACCGCGCTGAGAGTTATTAACTTTACTCTCCTGCGCCATTTGTTCAAGAGAATATACCGCATTATAGGAACAATGTCAACACTAATTCAAATTTGCCCCAACCATTTTATTCCCATAACTATCCATTAAGGTAAGATTAGAATGTCATTGAAGATAATCTTCACCTCGCATATTACAAGATTGTGGTAAAATTTATTAAGCCTTTGGGCAAAAAAAATTTTTAGGAGAAATTATTATGGCAAATGTTACACAAAAACCTAACGGTACCTATCTTGTTCGTATCTCTTGTGGGAGAGATATTATGACTGGGAAACAAATTCTGAGAGGACGCACTTTCAAACCCTCAAAGCCCAATCTTTCACAAAAGCGTTTTGAGATGGAATTAAATGCTTTTATCGAGGAATTTACAGAAGAAGTTCAATTCGAAAGAAACAGAAAGAAGCCGGAAAACAAAATCATATCCGACTTTTCAAAAGAATACCTTGCTATTAAAAGACTTCGCTTTCTCCCACCACCTATATTTTGTACGAAAGGATTATTGAACAACATATTCTTCCAATGTTCGGGAGAATGCGTCTGCGCGATATCAAAACATATCATGTGCAAGATTTTATTATGAGATTAAATTCGATGCCTCGAAATGACGGCAAGCCCGGACACATTTCCCCATCAACCGTCAAGCGCTATACAAGTATTCTGCGTTCTATGCTAACAATGGCTTATAAAATGTACTATATGGACGATGATATAGGACTGTCACGTCGTTTGACATTTCCAAAAGAGCAATATCAAGAAATTGATGTTTTCACTCTTGAAGAAACAAAAGATATTATTAATGCGGCTCAAACCGAGCCAATCAACATTCGCCTATTAATTGAAATTGCTCTTTTTACAGGCATGCGGAGAGGAGAAATTGTTGGACTTAAGTGGTCTGATATTGAGTTGGAAAAGCAACAGCTCACTGTAAGACGAAGCATTTATAAATCAAAAGGAAAAAAAGCCGCCGAGAAAGAACCGAAGTCTTATTCAAGTATTCGAACAATTGCGATTCCAAATTGTTTATGCAACACATTTTACGAATATAAAGAGCAACAAGCATCTTATTCCCAATCGTGCGGGGAATCTTGGGTAAATCTTGATTATATATTCACCGACGAAGTTGGAAATGTAATGAATCCGCAAACACCGACGAAACAATTTTCACATTTTCTTGCAAGGCACAATATAAGGCATCTAAAATTTCATTGTTTGAGACACACATCGGCGACTATTTTACTTGCAAATGGTTGCGATATTAAAACAGTCTCCGCCCGCCTTGGACATTCCAGCATAGAAACGACAAATATTTATGTGCATATGCTTGAAAGCGTTAGTCGACAAGCATCCGAAATGTTTGATAAGCTAATATAATTTTGTTTTTCTATTTTTGAAGTATGTTCTTTTTATATGGTGTAATATCTATCATACTATCACCGTATGTACAAAGCATAAACATATCAACTGCGTATTATACCATATACTTTTAATTGTGTCAAAAAGCACTACACATGAACTGTGTAGTGCTTAAAATTTTAAATTTATGCTTTTGGAGTGGCTCTGCGCTCTCAAAGCACCTCGCACTTCCCTACTCTTTCGCCCCTTTTGCTCCCCTTTTCGGCAGTTTAAAACTGCCGATTTTTTATTTGATGCTTTATTGATGATATATTTTTACAGGAACTCTATTCAATTATCGCCTTTTTCCCTAATATTCTTGCGTATCTTTCAGGCGCAAATTTGAAGCGGCGGTCATAGGTAAGCAAACCGTTCTGCTCCTGCTCCACATCAGTAAGCTGCGTATAGCAATACGCAAAGATATAAGGATTATCCAAAAGTACATTTGTAAGGCCTTCAAGTCTTTCAAAAAATTCATCCTCTGTAGTTACCGATGTACCGTACCCCCACGCGCTCGCATCTTCAGCCATTATCCATTTTATCCCGCCGTATTCACTTACAAATATGGGAAGTGCGGGATTGTATTTTTGGCGTTTTGGAGATTTCCTTTGTATCTGATCATATACAACGCCCTTGTCTATCTCCGCATAATAAGAACGGAACTTTTCGGGATCTTGCTCGTAATCGTGAACATCGTGGACGTCTGTTCGTGAAGTGGGATATGAACCGCTGTTAGCGATAACAGGACGGGTATTGTCAAGCATCTTTGTAACGTCATATACCATATCAATAAGAGTATTGCACTGCTGTCTGCCGTTCCTATCCCAAGTCTCGTTGAACGGACACCAGCCAATAATCGACGGATGAGAAAAGTCTCTTTCGATTTCCTCCATCCATTCAGGGAGACAATGCTCAATATTGGAAAACTCGGTATGATCAAATCCCCAGTTACCCGTTTCCGCCCACACCATATATCCGTGTGTATCGGCGTGGTAGAGGAAGCGAGACTCAAATACCTTTTGGTGAAGTCTCGCGCCGTTAAAGCCGCAGGACATAGATGCTTCAATATCAAATTTCAGCCATCATTCAAAGAATCAGTAATATCAAATGAAAAGGATGTGTATCCCCCCTTATGCTTTCCAACTTTCTTACCGTTAACAAACACGGTGGTCGTATGATCGCAAGCATCAATGTGAAGAATGATGCGTTTTTCCGACCACTCAGCAGGAATGTCGATATATCTTCTATACCAAACGGCGTTCATAAAGTCTGTGTTCCCTATTCCCGACAAAACACTTTCGGGAGAGAAAGGAATATTAATTTTACAATCAAAACTATCGCGTTCGAAATATCTTTTTTCAAGTCCAACTTTTGCGTTATCTATCTCAAAATCCCATTCACCATTAAGGTTGAGCCATGTATTTCTGTGTCTATCAGGGCGCGGATGCTCTTGTCTCGGAATAATGTTATCCATAGTTATATATCCTTTCATTTTTGTTAATGGTCTTTTGTATATTTATCACCTTCAACATTTTCCTGCGGACCGTTTGAAGCTGATGTCTCAATTGTCTCATCACCAATTTCATCAGACAAATCACTCACCGTAGATTCAATACTTTCATTTGTATTTTGGGATAATTCAATATTATTTCCTTGGCACCCTATTAAAAATACAAATGAAAGCTATAATAAAATTAAATTAATTATCTTATTCATAATTGTTTTGTTATAAATTAATTTTATCATTTCTTACCTTGATCCCTATATCTGGATAGTTCGTTATGATAGCATCAACGCCTGCGTCAAGCAAGAAAGCAATGTCCTCCTCTGTATTTGCTGTCCACGTATGTACACGAATGCCTCTGTCGTGGCAATTCTTTACGTAATTGGGAAGTAATCTGATTTGTCTGTCTCTCGGATGTGTTGCCTTTGCACCTATATCAAGGCAGTAATTCCACGGATTGAGCATATTGAAGTTATATAGAGGCGCTATAAACGCGTTTTCAATAACCTCTTTTGCCTTTTGTATCTGAAAATGATTGAATGAGGAATAAATGACCTTATCTCTCATTCCGTATCTCTCAGCGATAATATCGCATGCTTTTACTATATCGGGATTTGTAGATTTTATCTCCACATTCACGATCATACCCAGAGGTGCAACAAGCTCGTATACCTCATCAAGGGTGGGAATTTTTACGCCCTTTCGTTGCTCGCCGTTAAAGTGATATCCAAAATCAAATGTCTTAAGCTCCGCAAGAGTATAATCGGTAACTAGTCCTTGTCCGTTTGAGGTGCGGTCTATTTTCTCGTCGTGCAATACTACTACCTCGCCATCGGCTGTAAAATGAACGTCAAGCTCTATGCCGTCAGCGCCCATTTTTGCGGCAAGCTCAAATGCTTCCATCGTATTTTCGGGCGCGTATCCGCTTGCTCCTCTGTGAGCAAGTATAAGTGTTTTTTCTATAAGCGGTTTCATTTTATTCTCCTTATTTTCTTGGTAAAAACGGTCAAAGCAACTCCGTCAGACACGCTCTTACACACTCACTCATTTCAATATTGGATAGTACGGCAGGCAGATCTTCGCTGTCTTCGTTGATTGACTTCCATATATCATGCTTTACTCCGTAACCCATCTGCGCGCGCTCGAGGGTTTCGTAGAGGCGCTGTTCTCGGTTGTCCGCTATGACAACCTTGTCAAGAGCTACGGTAATATTGCTTGTCACCTCGGTTGCCGGAATTGTGACTGTCAAGCGATTATAATTATTGTCATAGATTGTCTCGGCGTTTATCGCCTTTCCGTCAACAGTAACGCTTACAGTACTGTTCTCAACAGAACAGAATACTACCTTCCAGCTTCTCTTTTCGGGAATTACGGAAAGATTGCCTTTTGCCCTGCCAATAATAAATGTGCCGTCGGTATAATCAAGCTCTGTTGCTACCCAATTCTCGTCTTTGTCCTCGGGGGTATCGCCCGCGTCTTCAAAAAGAGTAAAATGTCCGTTATCTGCGGGGAATACGAAAATGTCCAGTGCGTCAGAATTATCCACAGTATTGCTATACTCGTTCATATTGGTCATAGGCACGATAGCTCCAGCCTTCATCAATACTGGAATATCATCGATTGTACGCCACATATCGGTCATCTTACCGCCCTCATATACCGTGCCCGTGAACATATCACACCAAAGTCCTTCGGGCAACCAAGTCGATACTTTTGCAACCTTTGATACCTTGTCTATCTGCGTCGTTATGGGAGAGACTATAAGCTCTGTTCCGAAGTAATACTCATTCGGTACGCTGTACGCTTCTTCTCTCTCCGGTTCTGCGTAGTACATAGGCTGAATGAGAGGTAGGTAGTTTCTACTTGCAAGTCTGTTCATCGTGTAAAGGTAGGGTATCATTGCGTGGCGCAAGCGGAGATATTTATTCATTACCTCTCTTGCTTCCGCACCGTATCTCCATGGCTCTTTGCCCGAGAAAGGATTGTTTGAGCTGTGCAGACGGTTGATAGGCGAGAATACTCCGTACTGTACCCATCTTGCTGCAAGCTCGTCGTCACGCTCTCCCCACATATGTCCACCGATGTCGTGGCTCCACCAGCCGTATCCGATGTTACTTGCTGTGCTTGTAAAGTAAGGCTGATAGTTAAGGCTATTCCAAGTGATAGTCGTATCTCCCGAAAAGCCTATGGGGTATCTGTGGCTACCCACTCCCGCATATCGGGAGAAGGTCAAGGGGCGGTTGCCTTTCCACGCGCTGTCAAGATAATGGAAATGGTTAAGTATCCAAAGAGGATCAAGACCGTCCATTTTGGAGTTCGTACCCTGCTGCCAATCAATCCACCAGAAGTCAACTCCATCGGCTTCAAGGTCGTGACAGAGAATATCAAAATATACCTTCATAAATTCGGGGCTTGACGCATCGAATTCCACAGGCTTCTCGCTTGCGGGATCAATGCCCATAGCCTTCGCCATCTTGGGGTATATCTCCTCAAAATCACGAACACCGTCAGCGGGGTGAACGTTGAGTGTGACCTTCATATTCTTATTATGTAGCCAAGAGAGAAGTCTCGCAGGATCGGGAAAGAGCTTTCTGTTCCACGTATATCCCGTCCAGCCACGCTTTGCACCGCCGTACTTTTCATCGACCTCATCGTTTCCAAGATGCCAATCAATGTCGATAACGGCAACCGAAAATGGGAGCTTTTCCGATTCAAAACGGTTCATAAGAGCCATATATTCTTCCTCGGTATAGCGATAATATCTGCTCCACCAGTTGCCGAACACATATCTTGGCAAAAGAGGTGTTTTTCCGCAAAGGTGGTAGAAGTCCGCTAGTGCTTCAAGATATCTGTGACCGTATCCGAAGAAATAAAGGTCAATTCCCTGTTTTCTCGGCTCTACCCAGCCGTCCTCGGTCAGAGCCATAGAATGAGAATCATCTATTACAGAGAATCCCTCTCTTGATATAATTCCCGTACCAAGCTCTATTTTTTCTTCCCGCCTATCTCCACGGGTAATATAAATATCGGCATCACATCTGTCAAGGGTTCTGTATGTGCCTTTAAGGTCGTACAGCGCCTGCCCGTAATGCCATATTGCTCCGTCTATCTCCTTAACCTCTATTTTCAGTCCATTCTCCGAAAAAGTTTTTTCGTCGTATGTAAGTATAAGAGCTTCGGTTTCGACAACCAAACTCTCGCCGTTTTTCTTTACTGTAAATCTCGGTACAGAAAAATCTCTGTTTATCACAGACTGTGTTGCTCTGTCCTCAAAGTCGCCGTTTTCATTGTATTCCAAACGGACAAGCGAGGGGGTAAGCACCGTAATACGGTACTTATCCCCCTTTATCGTTGATTTCTCATTGCTTGTACCGTTGGTTTGAAAGTTATATCTTTTCATAATGTTCTTTGTCTTTCTTTAAATTATTATTAGCGTTATTTTTCAAACTCAATGGTATGTGAACCGTAAGCGGCGTATATCATCTGCTCCGTGGTTTCCACCAGATATTTGATGTGCGGTCGCTCAAAGCGTATTCCGTTCTTGTATGTCAGCACCGCGTCTCCCGCAGGCCACAGGGCTATTCTGGGATTGCAGAGTGCATAAAGATCGTCCCAACCGTTTCCAATACCGTGGTGAGCGATCTGCATCACGTCGCATTTCAGATCCTCGCCGTACATTTCCTGAAGCCTTGGCGCTGATGATTTTTCAACGTCGGCAAGCCACAAAATGCGAGTATCTCCAATGACAGCATCGAAAACCGTGCTTGCGACATCGTTAAACAAATGCATTGTCTGGGGGTAGATGTCCTCATGGGTTCTCAGAACCGTAAAGGTTACA
>JAZQTY010000053.1:0-1609 GCA_045631025.1 Eubacteriales bacterium | reverse complement strand
CAACTCCTTGGCTCACAGAACGACATGGCTACGATCCGACTTGTTATTACCGACGAGGATGGCAAGATAGAAGAGGACGTACTTATGGAGACCGCTCTTGAGGCAGGCGCTGAGGACTTCTCCGGTGAGGACGGCGTATTCGAGATCTACACCGTTCCCGATGACGTTTACGCCGTTGAGGAGGCTCTTAAGGCTGCCGGATACGAGATCGCATCCGCTGAAAAGACCAAGGTTCCCCAGAACACCGTTGAGCTTACAAACGAGGACGACATCAGATTCATGACACTTCTTATCGAGAAACTTGAAGAAGATGATGACGTTATGGAAGTGTACCATAACTGCGATAACGACCTCTGATAGCACTGCTGTTTGTAGACGTTAAGTGTTTTTTTATGTTATAAAAATGCATTCCGTAGGGGAGGGGCTTGCTCCTCCCACTACATTTAATTAATAAGGAGGATAAAAATGAAGCAAAATCGCATAACAAGGCTGCTTTCAAACACGCTGATATTTACCGTCGGCAAGTTTGTTTCAAAGCTGATAGTCATTTTTATGCTCCCGTTCTATACCTCATATCTTTCGAGTGCGGAGTATAGCACGTCTGACCTTATCACCAACCTTTGCAATCTGATAATTCCGCTTGCTTGTCTTGGCGTCAGCGAGGGAATATTCAGAAATGCGGCGACGCAAAACGTTGACAAGGAGTCCTTCTTTACCAACGGTGCCATGCTGATGATATTCGGCTCGATTGGATTTCTCGTTTTGTCGCCTCTGCTTTTGCTTACCGGATATTTTAACGATTACGTCTGGCTTATTATCTGCTACGTTTTGGCGTCGAATATCCATTCGGTCTGCTCGCAGTACGTTTGCGCCATTGGAAAGACCAAGCTTTTTGCAGGACAAGGAGTGCTGAACACGGCAATTTGCGTGGTGCTCAACATCATTTTCTTAGTGGGCTTTGATATGGGCATCGTGGGATACGTGCTTTCTATCGTACTTGCCGATCTTCTGACTACGCTCTTCGTTTTCTTCGTGGCAAAGCTTTATAGGGCGTTTATTCCTAGTAAAATAAGTCGCGCTGTTATGAAAGACCTGCTTCGTTTCTGCCTGCCGCTGGTTCCGTCTACGATTTTTTGGTGGATAACAGGCGTGTCGGACAGATATATGGTAGCGTTTATGTGCGGAGACGAGGAAAATGGACTCTACACGGCGGCTTATAAGATTCCTACTCTTCTGACCTACGTCGTAACCATTTTCAACGACGCTTGGAGACTTTCGGCGGTCAATGAGTCAGACGACAGAGATAAATGTGCCGATTTTTATTCACAGATATACAAATATTATATTGCGGCGATGTTCGTAGGCGGCGGAATGCTGGCGGTGGGCGCGCAGATATTCGCAAAAATATTGTTTGCGGATAGCTATTATATGGCATGGCTCTTTATCCCCGCGTTGTCGGCGGCGACCATATTCACCGCACTTGATACCTTCCTCGGGAGCGTTTATTTCACGGTGAAGAGAACCTCGATGTCGCTTTATACCGCACTTATCGGTGCGATAGTGAATATCGGGCTTAATTTGCTCTTGATCCCCTCGTGGGGACTTGGAT
>JAZQTY010000052.1:0-3767 GCA_045631025.1 Eubacteriales bacterium | reverse complement strand
GCCTTACGAATAGGGCGGAATCGATTGAGTTTTGTGCCTCGCTAAACGAGTCCGACTACGGTTATGCGCTTGTCGGTAAAAAGATACTCATAGCAGGAAATACGGATAAAGCTACGAAGGAAGCGCTGCTCATGTTTCAAGCAGACGTGATAGAAAAGAATAAAGAAGAAGGAGTAATAATGACTTTGGACGATAAGAAGATAACGGTTGTTGAGGTGGACGAGACTCCTAAAAACGTACTTGAAGGACTTACCGTAAACGCTTTGGGCGATAGCTATTTTGCAGGCGAGGGCTTGCCTCAAAACGAGATATGGCTTGGTCTTTTGAAATCTGAATACGACATAAGAATGGTTAACGAGGGAAAGGGCGGCTCGTGTGTCAGCAACTACGTTAATAAAAATCCTATGTGCGTAAGATATAAATCGTTGCCTAAAAATAATGCGGATATAATTTTGCTTGAGGGCGGTAGAAACGATTTTAACCATAACGTTCCGATAGGTTCTACGAACAGCAAGGATACTAAAACCTTCTCCGGAGCTCTTAACGTTATCATAGAGGGGCTTAAAGAGATGTATCCCAACGCTATGATAGTATGTATATCAAACTGGAATTTTCCCGGAACGTCAGACATCGGACTCAGATATAGCGACTATGCAGGAGCTATGGAAGCGGTAGCAAGAGCGCAGGGCGTTTATTTTATTGAAGCATGTAATCCCAGCGTGTCAGGCGTTGATATGAAAAATGAAGCGTTCCGCGCAAAGTATTGTATAAAGCAGAATGATATAAGTCATCTTAATGCAGACGGAATGAAGATAGCATTCGAGCATTTTGCGCCTATACTTGAGAGATACTATACGGATTTTCTCAACAAAAATAAATAAAGGAGAAATAAAATGAGAGCAAATATACCGAAGGGAATGGGCGGCGGTCCGCAAAATATGAACGCAATGATAAAGCAGGCTCAAAAGATGCAGGAGGATATGGCTGCACTTCAGGAGGAGCTTGACAATCGTGAATACGATATATCCGCAGGCGGCGGAGTAGTCGGTGTAAAGATCAACGGAAAGAAAGAAATTCTTTCTATCGATATAAAGCCCGAGATAGTTGACCCCGACGATATCGAAACCCTTTCTGATATTCTCGTAGCGGCAGTTAACGAGGCGATAAAGAGAGTTGAGGATACCAATAGTGCCGAAATGTCAAAGATCACGGGTAGCGTAGGCTTTCCCGGAATGTTTTAATCCATGACGGATTACATTGAGTCACTTCAGGTGCTTGCCGAGCAGTTTGCGCGTCTTAAGGGCGTGGGACGGAAGTCGGCTATGCGAATGGCTTTTTCTGTGCTCGAGCTTAACGAGGAGCAAGCACGTGCGTTTGCAGCTGCCATTATTGATGCAAAGACGAGTATACATAAATGTCCCGTGTGCGGGAACCTTACCGACAAGGACGTTTGTTACGTATGCTCCGATCTTTCGAGAGATACGAGCGTAATATGCGTCGTTGAGGACGTTAAGGCTCTTATGTCTATTGAAAAGGTCAGAGAATATAAGGGAGTGTATCACGTGCTTCACGGCGCGATCTCTCCCGTCAACGGAATAACTCCCGATAAGCTCACTATAAAGGAGCTTATGGAACGCGTAGGCGAGAACGACGTAAAGGAGGTTATCGTTGCTACTAATCCCACCCAGGACGGTGAGGTTACTGCTATGTATATATCAAAATACTTAAAGCCTCTTGGCGTTAAGGTTACACGTCTTGCGTATGGTATTCCCGTCGGCTCGGACCTTGAATATGCCGATGAGGTCACGCTCGGCAGAGCAATCGCGGGCAGACGCGACGTTTAAAATTTAGTATAAAGCCCTATGTTTTTACATAGGGTTTTATATTTTTCCTTTTTTGCATATATTGTGTTAAACTAATAAAGAGCGGAGGCAATATATGAAAAAAAGAATTAAGAAATTTATTGCATTGATTGCGGCGCTTTCGTGCGTATTTATAACTTGCGCAGTTGGAGTAAATGCAGAAAATGCCGCTAATTATCCAAATCTTGAGCTTGACTGTAAATCCGCAGTGCTTATGGAGGCTTCGACCGGAAAGATTTTGTATGCAAAAAATGAAAACGAGGCGTTGCCGCCTGCATCGGTTACGAAGGTAATGACGCTTCTTTTGGTTATGGAAGCGATCAAGGATGGAAAACTGAATTATACGGATATGTTGACCGCAAGCGAGCACGCCTGCTCTATGGGAGGCTCACAGATATTTCTTGAGGTCGGAGAGCGTATGTCCGTTGAAGATCTACTTAAAAGCGTTATAATCGCGTCTGCTAACGACGCTGCGGTGGTTCTTGCAGAGGCAGTTGCCGGAACGGAGGGGACGTTTGTCGATATGATGAATGCTCGAGCGAGGGAGCTTGGAATGGAAAATACTGTTTTTGAGAATACCAACGGGCTTGACGATACCACGGAAAACCACCTTGCTTCGGCAAAGGATATTGCTATTATGTCGCGCGAGCTCATTAAATACCCTAAAATTACCGAATACAGCAAAATATGGATGGATACCGTGCGTAACGGTGAGTTTGGTCTTACAAACACGAATAGACTCATACGGTTTTATGAAGGGGCTACGGGACTCAAAACGGGCTCTACAAGCAAGGCAGGCTTTTGTATCACGGCAACGGCTGTGAGAGGTGGTATGACGCTTATTGCCGTTATTATGGGGGCGTCGGGTAGAGACGCGAGAAACAGCTCCGCCGTTGCGCTTCTTAATTACGGCTTTTCAAACTTTACGGTTTTCAAGAGTCAGCCCGGAGAGTATAAAATTTCCGTTGAAGGGGGAAGAAGTAGCTTTTGTAACGCTACCGAGGAAGAATTCGTAGCTGTAATAAATAAAAAACACAGCGAAAAAATTGAAAAGAGCGTTGAGTGTGCAGATGTCCTCAAAGCGCCGATAGAAAAGGGATCTCAAATAGGAACGGTGACGTATAACGTGAACGGTGAAAGCATCGGAACGGTACGAATATTGACTGACGAAGCTGTAGATACGATTAGATTTTCAGATATTTTAATTAGATTACTTGCAAAAATATGTATGCGATGAAAGTTGTTTTGAGGAGCAACTCCCGAATTTCTATAAAAAGACACAATTTGTTACAAAAATATCACAGTTTATTATAGAATAAACTTAAAAAGTGTTATATAATATAATTCTTAATATAATTACTTTTTGGGGGACGACATGACACTTAAACTTAACGACAAGTATATCAGACCTTTTGTAGATGAAGGCGACTTGAAGGCAATTCAGAACGAAATCAGCGATGCACATGCAAGATTGCTTGCAAAGACGGGCGAGGGAAACGATTTTCTCGGTTGGATAACTCTTCCCGATGATTACGACAAGGATGAGTTTGCAAGAATTCAGAAGGCTGCAAAGAAAATACAGAAATCCTGTGACGTATTTATCGTAATAGGAATCGGCGGCTCTTACCTTGGCTCGAGAGCTGTTATCGAATTCGTTAAATCTCCTATGTACAACAGTATCAAGAAGGATACCCCCGATATATATTTCTCGGGTTGTAACATAAGCGCACAGGCTATGAATGAGCTTCTCCAAATTTGCGAGGGTAAGGACGTTTGCATTAACGTTATTTCCAAGTCGGGAACGACTACCGAGCCTGCTGTTGCTTTCCGTCTGTTCCGCGAGCTTCATGAGAAGAAGTACGGTAAGGACGGCGCAAAGGACAGAATTTTCGTAACTACCGATAA
>JAZQTY010000051.1:0-14343 GCA_045631025.1 Eubacteriales bacterium | reverse complement strand
CGAGGACGGTCTCTCCGTCGATTTGCAAAGGGCGCGGCTCGTCAAATCTGACGGTTATTTCGTGTCCCGAATAAACGGTTACCGCCTTTTTGTGGTTTACGTGCTTGCCTTTGAATATTGAGGGGAATATAGCAAGCGTGCTTATCTTGCCCGTGTCGTGGAATATCATGACCGAAAGCTTACGCTCGGGATCGTTGCGCGATTGATCGGGAGTGGGGATCATTCCGCCTCCGTAGTAGCGTCCCTTCATCGTCGGAGCTATCCACACCTTCTTGAAGCGGTATTCCTTGCCGTCAACCGTGACGGTTGCCCCGGTGGGCTTGTAGTGGAACAGAAGTCCCTTTATTGCGATAGCGGTATAGTCTACGGGCTTATCGGAGGACGCCTTGAGCGCATCTCCAACCTCACAGCAGTAGCCGTCGATTCCGTAGCCTACGCCGTTTATAAATTTATGCTCAACGCCGTTTATTTGTACCGTAGGAAGGTCATTGAAATATTCCTTTATGCTGATGGGACATTCAAGAGCGGTCTTGCCGAGATCGGAAAGAAAATCGTTGCCCGTTCCTGCGGGGTAGTAAAGAATATCGCACTTTATCGAATCTGTATCAACCATATTTACGAATTTATTGATAGTTCCGTCGCCGCCGCAAATAACGATCGCTTCGCTTTCATTTTTTTGCAGGACGAAATCGGAGAGGTTTTCAAGAGTGGTAACGTCTATACATTCAACTTCGTCCTCATAAAAAGCAGAGATCTTCTTTATATCGTCGTTGATATTGCCTTTGCCTGCCTTTGGGTTATACAAAACGTAAGTAGTCATAGCTCCATCCTTCTTTTATATAATATTATGTTATAAAATTTATGTTAGCACTGTTTTCTAAACTGAAAATAAACTTTGTCGAATATTGAGCGTATAAAAATTGACGGCGCACCTGAAACGTGGACACGCCGTCTTGAATTTACAGTATTGAAAAATTAACAACGATAGCCGCAAAAACGATAGATACCATAGAGAGCAGCTTGATAAGTATGTTGATGGAAGGACCTGCTGTGTCCTTGAAGGGATCGCCGACAGTGTCTCCAACGACGGCAGACTTGTGGCAATCCGAGCCCTTTCCACCGTGAGTACCGCTTTCTATGTACTTCTTGGCATTATCCCAAGCACCGCCCGAGTTTGACATGAATACAGCCATAAGGAAGCCCGACGCGGTAGCTCCCGCGAGCATTCCTACGACTCCCGTACAGCCGAGGATAATTCCCACGATTACGGGAACTGCGATAGCCACCACGGTGGGGAGTATCATTTCACGAAGGCTGGCTTTCGTGCAAAGGTCAACGCAGGATGCGTAATCAGCATCAGCCTTTCCTTCCATAAGTCCCGTTATTTCCTTGAACTGACGGCGTACCTCTTTGACGACGCTCTGCGCTGCGCGACCTACGGAATTCATGGTGAGCGCGGCGAAAACGAAGGGAAGGCATGCGCCTATGAACAAGCCTACGAGAACCGTGGGATTGGTGATGTTGAGGTTTGAGATTGCTTCCGCGCCGCCATCGATGGTCTTTACCTTGTCGATGTAAGAAGCCATAAGCGCAAGTGCGGTGAGGGCGGCAGAGCCGATAGCGAAGCCCTTGCCGGTTGCGGCGGTCGTATTTCCAAGGGAGTCGAGAGCGTCAGTACGTTCTCTTACTTCTTTTTCGAGACCTGCCATTTCTGCAATTCCTCCCGCGTTATCGGCAACGGGACCGTAAGCATCGGTTGCAAGTGTTATACCCAAGGTGGAAAGCATGCCGACAGCGGCGAGCGCTATTCCGTAAAGACCTCTCGAAACGCTTGCTGCGCCACCTGAAACGAAATAAGCAACGAGCACGCAGACGGAAACTATAATTACGGGAAGGAGTGTTGAGAGCATACCTACCGACAAACCGCCGATAACGATGGTAGCCGTACCCGTCTCGGACGTTGCCGCAAGATTGCGAGTGGGCTTATAACTGTCCGAGGTGAAGTATTCGGTAGCCTGACCTATAAGCACGCCTGCAATAAGTCCTGCCAAAACTGCAAAATAGACGGGCCAGTATTCCTTGCCGAGCACGAAATATACGAGAGGAAACGCCGAAAGCGCGATAAGTATAGCAGAGAAATTAGTTCCTCTTGAGAGCGCGCGAAGAAGCTGCTTTTGCGTTGCGCCCTCTTTGGTTCTTACGAGAAACGTTCCGAGAACGGAGCATATTACGCCCACAGCCGCAAGAAGCATGGGCAGCGCCATTGCGCGGATATTGGCGAATGCAGTAACGCCCAAAGCGCAAGCGGATACTATTGAGCCGACGTAGGACTCGTAAAGGTCAGCTCCCATTCCCGCAACGTCACCGACGTTATCACCAACGTTGTCTGCAATAACTGCGGGATTTCTGGGGTCGTCCTCGGGGATACCTGCCTCTACCTTGCCGACGAGGTCTGCGCCAACATCAGCCGCTTTCGTGAATATACCTCCGCCAACACGTGCGAACAACGCCATGGAGGAAGCGCCCATACCGAACGTCAGCATCGCGCTCGTAATTTCAGAGGGCTGGAGTTCAAATCCGAATTTTAAGATAAGAAACCAAAGGGAAATATCGAGAAGCCCGAGACCGACGACGGTAAAGCCCATTACGCTTCCTGCCGAAAAAGCAACGCGGAGTCCTTTGTTAAGACCTTCACGGCAGGCGTTGGCAGTTCTCGCGTTTGCAGCGGTAGCTATCTTCATTCCTATAAAGCCGGAAAGAGCAGAGAAGAAGCCGCCGGAAATAAATGCAAACGGGGTAAATGGATTGAGAAGTCCGAATATTGCCATACCTCCGAGAAGCGCCAACATAACGCCAAAGAATATAATGACTATTTTATACTGTCTTTTCAAAAAGGCGTTTGCGCCGCGACGAATAGAAAGAGAGATGCGCTTCATCAGATCGGTACCCTCTGAAAATTTCATTACACGGCACGCCAAAATTACCGCAAAAACCAGAGCAATCAGCGAGCAAGTAAGAGTTATCGCTACTATCAAAATTTCCATAAAAAGCCTCCAAAGTAATCGGTATAAGCAATTATAACACATTGTTATATTTTTGTCAAGCGATTTGGAGGAAAATTGTTAAAAAATTGTCATTGTTGCTTTTTGAGACTTGGGAGTGGGCAAAATATTGACAAAAAGCATAAAAAAGCTGTCCTGATACCTTGGTGGTTTCAGGACAGCGCGATATTTTTAAAGAAGCGGTATGCCGTTTTCCTCACAGATACGGACGGTTTCCGCATCCCAGATGCTCGACTGCACCTCGCCGATGTGAGCACAGCCCATCATGAGCATACAAAGACGGGACTGACCTATACCACCGCCGATGGTAAGGGGAAGCTCGTCGTTTAAGAGCATCTTATGGAAGGGAAGCTCTCTGCGGTCGTCACAGCCTGCGGCTGTAAGCTGTCTGTCAAGCGCCTCAGCGTCAACGCGGATACCCATAGAGGAGATCTCAACGCCTCTGCCGAGCACGTCGTTCCAGAAGAATATATCGCCGTTGAGCTGCCAGTCGTCGTAGTCGGGAGCTCTGCCGTCGTGGGGCTTGCCCGAGCGGAGCTTGCCGCCAATCTGCATGATAAACGCGGTCTTGTGCTCCTTAACGAATGCGGATTCTCTTTCGGATGCCGTGAGCGTGGGATACATGTCCTCAAGCTCCTGCGTGGTAACGAACGCTACGTCGCGGCAAAGCTCGATCTTAAGCTGAGGATAGCGAACGTGAAGGCGGTCGTTGGTGTTGCATATCGCGCCGACTATCGAGCGGACGATAAGCTTGAGATATTCCGTATTTCTCACCTCGCGAGTTATTATCTTTTCCCAGTCCCACTGGTCAACGTAGATAGAGTGAAGGTTGTCAAGAGATTCATCTCTGCGGATAGCATTCATATCGGTATAAAGACCGTTTCCGACGGAGAAGTTATATCTCTTGAGAGCAAGGCGCTTCCATTTAGCAAGCGAGTGAACGACCTGTGCGCACGTTCCGATGGCGGGAACGTCAAAGGAAACGGGGCGCTCGTAGCCATTGAGGTTGTCGTTAAGTCCCGACTCCTCGGTTACAAAGAGGGGCGCGGATACGCGCTTTAAGTCAAGCGCCTTCGCAAACTCCTCCTGGAAGGTCTGTTTGATGTACGCAATCGCCTTTTGAGTGTTATATTCGTCCAGAGGCGGACGGTAGTCCTTGGGAACAAAGACTGCGTTCGGTTTCATATTTTAAACTCCTGAATATTAATATTCGGCATTTCCTACCGTTCTGGGGTAGGGAAGTACGTCGCGGATATTGGAAATACCGGTAAGGTACATAATGATTCTCTCAAAGCCCAAGCCGTAGCCTGCGTGCTTGGTTCCGCCGAAGCGACGGAGATTGAGATACCACCAATAATCCTCCTCGTTGAGTCCGCATTCAGCCATGCGAGCGGTGAGAACGTCGATTCTCTCCTCACGCTGTGAGCCGCCGATGATCTCGCCGACACCGGGAACGAGCAGGTCCATTGCGGCAACGGTCTTGCCGTCGTCGTTAAGGCGCATATAGAACGCCTTTATTTCCTTGGGATAGTCTATAACGAATACAGGGCACTTGAATATCTGCTCCGTAAGGTATCTCTCGTGCTCGGTCTGAAGGTCGATGCCCCACTCAACGGGGTACTTGAAGTCAGCGCCGCTCTTCCCCAGAAGCTCAACTGCCTCGGTGTAGGTAACCTTCTTGTATTCGCTGTTTGCAAGCGTCGTGAGTCTGTCGAGAAGTCCCTTTTCAACGAACTTGTTGAAGAATTCGATCTCCTGAGGGCAGTTTTCGAGGATATGGCGGATTATATACTGGATCATATCCCATGCAAGCTGCATATTATCGTCAAGGTCAGCGAATGCGATTTCGGGCTCGATCATCCAGAACTCTGCCGCGTGACGCGCGGTGTTGGAGTTTTCTGCGCGGAAGGTAGGTCCGAAGGTGTATATCTTGCCGTAAGCCAAGGCGTAGGTCTCGCCCTCAAGCTGTCCTGAAACGGTAAGGTTTGCGCTTTTTCCAAAGAAATCCTGCGAGTAGTCTATCTTTCCGTCCTCTGTACGAGGAGGATTTTCCATATCGAGCGTGGTTACTCGGAACATCTCGCCTGCGCCTTCGCAGTCAGATGCGGTTACGATAGGGGTGTGCACATAAACAAATCCACGGTCGTGGAAGAATTTATGAATAGCAAACGCCGCCTCGCTTCTTACTCTGAAAGCCGCCGAGAAAAGATTGGTACGGGGGCGCAGATAAGCCTGCTCACGCAAAAATTCAACCGTATGGCGCTTGGGCTGGAGCGGGTAATCGGGGGTTGACGTACCCTCGACGAGTATCTCCTCTGCCTTTATTTCAAAGGGCTGCTTCATGGCGGGGGTAAGCTCAACCCGTCCCTTGACAACGAGAGCCGCGCCGACGTTCTGGCGAGCGATTTCGTCGTAATTGTTTATTTTCTCGCGCTCAAAAACCACCTGAACGCTCTTATGGCAGCTACCGTCGTTAAGGTCGATAAAGCCGAACGCCTTACTGTCGCGCAGATTGCGCACCCAGCCGCCGAGCGTAACGGTCTTGCCGCCGAAGTCCTCTGTGTTCTCGTATATAGAGCGAATAAAATCTCTTTTCATAAGCTTCTCCGTTCTTTGGTCAATTTGTAATTTAGAACCATCTAACTAAATAATTATATCACTATTGCTCGCTTTTGTCAATTCTTTTTACCAAAAAGATTATACGCAAATCTTGACATTGCTTTTTTTATATGCTAAAATAATACGATAGCTTATATGATAGAGAAGGATGACTAATATGTTAAAACGTTTTATTGCTTACTATAAGCCCCACAGGACGGTTTTTTGCCTTGATATGCTTGCATCTCTTGCCGTGGCTCTTGTGGGAATAGTTTATCCCGTCGTAACAAGACTCATGCTCAACGACCTTATCCCCAACAGAAATTACAGAATGGTCGTGGTGTTTGGTCTTACGCTTCTCGGATTGTATCTTATCCGTATGCTGCTCAACTATTTTATACAGTATTACGGTCACGTAATGGGAGTGCGTATGCAAGCGGCTATGCGCTCGGATATGTTTCGACACCTTGAAAAGCTACCGTATACGTTTTACGACAACAACGAAACGGGTAAGATAATGTCGAGAATGACGACCGACCTTTGGGAGATAAGCGAGCTTGCGCACCACGGACCTGAAAATCTGCTTATTTCGTCGGTTTCCATAATAATCTCATTTATTTATCTTTTCACGATAAATAAATGGCTTACGCTCATTATATTTTCTTGCGTTCCTTTTCTTATCCTTATAGCGGTGCTTTTGCGTGGCAAGATGAAGAGCGCCTTTATGGAGAGCAGAAAGTCGGTAGCACTCATAAACTCCGCACTTGAGAGTAGCATATCGGGCATTCGCGTTACAAAGGCATTTGACAACTCCAAAAAGGAAGAGGAGAAATTTGAGGAGGGTAACGAGCAATTCGTGCACGCGCGCGACGACGCTTACAAAGCGATGGGACGCTTTCATTCGATGACTGCGTTCATAACGGATATATTCAACGTAATCGTACTTATAGCGGGAGGATTTTTCCTTTATAACGGAAGCATACAGTTTGGTGACTACTCGGCGTTTATAGTTTCTGTAAACCTTTTCATCGCTCCCGTTATGACGCTCATAAACTTTATGGAGCAATATCAGAACGGCGTTACCGGCTTTGAGAGATTTCTTGAAATTATGGACGAAAAGCCCGAGGAGGACAAGGAGGGCGCGGAGGATATTGAGAGTGTAGAGGGACATATCGAGATAAAGGACGCAGTATATTCCTACGACGACGGCAAGGACGTATTAAGAGGAGTTAATCTCAACATTCGAAAGGGTATGAAGTTCGCGCTCGTAGGACCTTCAGGCGGCGGAAAGACGACCATTTGTCACCTTATTCCCAATTTTTACGAGCTTGAAAAGGGAGATATACTGATCGACGGGAAGTCGATTTCGGGTATAACCAGAAGCTCGCTTCGCAGAAATATAGGCATAGTTCAGCAGGATATTTATCTTTTCAACGCAAGCTTCCGAGATAATATTCTTTACGGTAGACTTGACGCCACCGAGGAGGAGATAATCGAGGCGGCGAAGCGTGCGAATATCCACGACTATATAATGAGCCTCGAAAACGGCTACGATACGGAGATAGGCGAGAGGGGTGTCCGTCTTTCCGGCGGACAGAAACAGCGTCTTTCAATAGCACGCGTGTTCCTCAAAAATCCCCCCATACTCATACTCGACGAGGCGACGAGCGCGCTTGATAACACCACGGAAATACTCATTCAAGAGGCGCTTGACGAGCTTTGCGTAGGCAGAACGACGCTCGTGGTCGCTCATAGACTTTCGACTATTAAGAACGCAGACGAGATAGCTGTAGTAGCTGACGGAAAAATAGTGGAAGAGGGTACTCACGAGAAGCTTCTTTCGCTTGACGGAGAGTATGCAAAGCTCTATAAGCTTCAGTTCCGCGCGGCAGAGGAGTTGATACTGTGATAAAAAATCGAATATACGCGTTTTTAGTTATTCTTTCGGGAATTCTTTGGAGTACGTCCTGCATTTTCGTCGATTTGCTTGGAGGGTGGGGGTTTAATTCCTTCCAGTGCTCCGCTATAAGAATATTGACGTCAGCGATAATACTCAATGCGATGCTGATAATAAAGGGCAAGGGCTTTAAGTATTATAAGGTAAGCTTCGGCTCGTACGTCATCGCCGCAATATCGGGAATATGCTCCGTGTTTGCTATGTGCGTCTTGTATTACGCTTGTCTTACAATGACGTCGGCGGCAACGGCGGCTATACTTATCTATACTGCCCCCCTGTTCGTTATGATAATGTCGCTTATATTTTTTCACGAACGCTTGACACTCACTAAAATATCCGCGTTTATTATAGCTATCGCGGGCTGCGCTCTTGTTTCGGGAGTCGTGGGAGAAGCGGTGGTAAGCGTTAAGGGTATTATTTTGGGTGTGCTTGCGGGATTTGCTTATTCGCTTTACGGTATACTTACCTCGTTCTATATGAAAAAGAATACGGAGCCGCTTGCATTTACTGCTCAAAGCTTCATTTTTGCGGCAATAGGTGCTCTGTGTATTGCAAATCCCGTGGAGATAGTAAAAAAAGCGGTGGAGCTTCCGCGCACTTGGCTTGTGTTTGCGGTTTTCGTGCTGTTTGCTCTTCTTACGTCCGTTCTGCCGTTCTTCCTGTATTCCAAGGGAGTCTCGGGGGTATCTGCCTCAACCGCCTCTATTCTTGCCTTTAGCGAGCCGCTGATGGCTGCAGTGCTGGGCGTTACGGTTCTCGGTCAACCGCTGGATATTTTCGGAATTATTGGAATCGTGCTTGTGGTGACGGCAATAGTTGTCCTAAATCTACCGCCGTTGAGAAGAAAGAAAACTTACTAAATATTTACAAATAGTCTATTGTATTTTTGAGTGAAATAGGATATGATTATTAAGATTGTTAGGAAGGGGCGAGAGTCGTGTTTGGATACGTAAAGGTAAGAAGCGCAGATCTTAAAGTGAAAGAATACGAGCTTTATCGCAGCGCTTATTGCGGACTTTGCCGCTCAATGGGAAAGTGTACGGGGCAGTGCTCCCGCATGGTTCTTTCTTACGATTTCGCATTTTTGGCGACGCTCCGACTTTGCCTTGGTAAGGTAGAGAAGATCGAATTTAAGCAGAGAAGATGCTTGGCGCACCCTTTGAAGAAGCGTAACGTCATGGAGCGTAACGCAGAGCTTGACTACTGCGCGCGTGCGGCGGCAATTCTTGGATATCACAAGATAAGAGACGATATCGCGGACGAGCGCGGATTTAAGAAAATGCGCGCCGTGCTTACTTATCCGTTCGTTGCTTCTTGGCGCAAAAAAGCCTTGAAGTCAGGGCTTTTGCAACTTGACGAAAAGGTTTCAAATGCTCTTTTGCGACTATCGGAGCTTGAAGCTAAAAAACGCCCGAGCGTTGACGAGCCCGCCGAGATTTTCGGCGAGATACTTGCCGAAATTACGTCCTTTGGACTTGAGGGAAGTAAGGCGCGTATCGCCTACGAGCTTGGAATGCACGTCGGAAAGTGGATATATATAGTTGATGCGCTTGACGACGCATCTGATGATTTAAAGAAAAAACGCTATAATCCGTTTTTGCTTTTGTACGGAGGAAGATTGCCAAAGGGCGAGGAGCTTACTATGATCTCCGACGCGCTGAAGGCAGAGCTTTGCGGAGCGGAGGCGGCGCTTGACCTCGTGGATACCGATAAAGAATCGGTAAAGAATATTATTGAGAATATTTTGTATCTGGGTATGCCCGATACGGTTGAAAAAGTTATTTGCGAGGGGGAGCGTGAGCGCAAGACCGCGCAGAAAGGAAGCATGGAAGATGAACGATCCTTATAAGGTATTGGGGGTATCGCCCGATGCCTCTGACGATGAGATAAAAAAAGCATACAGACAGCTCGCGCGAAAGTATCATCCCGATAAGTACCGCGACAGCGACCTTGCCGATCTCGCAAGCGAGAAGATGAAGGAGGTCAACGCGGCTTACGAGGAAATCAAGAAGATGCGTGAGTCGGGCGGACGCTCGAATACGAACACGGGAGCCGGCTATGGAGCTCGCGGACGTTACAGCTATGCGGGGAATGAATCCGCAAGCGGCGATCCTAAATACAATGAAATACGCAGAATGATAAATTCCGGAAATATCGGCAGAGCGGAGCAGATGCTTTACGGCATAGAGGAGCACCAAAGAAACGCCGAATGGAACTTCCTTATGGGCTGTATTATGGCGCGTCGCGCGAATTTTGTTGACGCGCAGAGATATTTTGATATCGCTTGCTCAATGGATCCGTATAACAACGAGTATCGCGCTGCTCAATCAGAGCTTCGCAATCGCGCAAACGGCTACGGCGGCGGTTACAGAACGACTCGTACGTCCGGCGGCTGCTCTGCGTGCGATATATGCTCGGGGCTTATGTGCGCTGACTGTTGCTGTGAGTGCATGGGCGGTGACCTTATCTCCTGCTGCTGATGCAAGGGGGCTGCCGTGAAGAAGGGTAAAATAAAGCAACTGACCGTTTGCGCGTCTCTTGCGGCGCTCGGAGTTGTGCTTTTAAGTATTGGTCCTCTTATCGACGTGCTTGACGCATCTCTTGCGGTGCTCGCGTCGATATTATGCATAGTTGCAGTAATCGAGTACGGCAAGGCGGCGCCGTGGCTGGTATACGCCGTGACGGCAGTGCTTTCTCTCGTGCTCATGCCGCAAAATTCGGCGGCGCTTATGTATCTTTTGTTTTTTGGCTATTATCCCATACTCAAGGAAAAGCTGGAGAGACTTCCGAAAGTGCTTTCTTGGGTATTAAAGGAGCTTATTTTCAATGTCGCAATGGTTATCTGCATAGTCGCAATAAAGCTGCTGCTTTTCCCGACTGCAACCGTTACGGTATGGACGTACGCAATACTCGTAGCGCTTTGTGAGGTTGTGTTCGTGCTTTATGACATTGCGCTCACAAGGCTTATATCTTTTTACGTATACAAAATACGAGGCAGATTTAAATTCGGAGGATAATATGAAAACAACGCTTTTGATTATGGCGGCGGGGCTTGGATCACGCTACGGTGGAGACAAACAGGTTGACGGAATAGGACCTCACGGCGAAATGCTTATGCAGTATTCTATATACGATGCCGTAAATGCCGGCTTTGATAAGCTCGTTTTCGTTATCAAGCCTGCGTACCGCGCGCTTATTGATAAGCTCTGCGAAAATCTTAAAGGTGTCGAGGTCGCCTGTGTTTATCAGGATTTTGACAGTATACCTGCATTTTATAAGGTTCCCGCTGACAGAGTAAAGCCGTTCGGCACGGTGCACGCCGTTTTATCGGCGTCGGGCGTTATAGACGAGCCCTTTGCGGTAATAAACGCCGACGATTTTTATGGCAGAGACGCATTCAAAAAAATGCACGAACGCTTGCTGAAGCTTGGCAGGGGAGAGGGCGCGATGGTCGCGTACAAGCTCAAAAACACGGTGAGCCTTAACGGCTCGGTAACAAGAGGCATATGCATCGTTGAGAACGGGACGCTGGCGGGTGTTAAGGAAACGTACAGTATAGTCGTAGATAATAACGGCGTAATAAGTGACGCGGAATGTGGGAAGCTCGACGCGGACGCTCTCGTTTCCATGAATATGTGGGGCTTTTATGCGAGCGCGTTTGAAGATATGAAGGAAGAATTCGAGGCGTTTTTGCGCACCGTTCCCGAGGGAGATATCAAGGCAGAATACGCCTTGCCGACGATGGTCGATACGCTTATCTCTGACGGCAGGCTTTGCGTTCACGTTCTTGATACTGACGCCGTATGGTTCGGCGTTACCTATCGCGAGGATCGCGATTACGTCGCAGGTGAGCTGAAGAAGCTGCACGAAAAGGGTGTTTACCCCGAAAAAATATAAAAAAGAGCCGTCTTATTCGTAGCAGAATGAATACGATTTCTGCATTTGAATAAGACGGTTCTTTTTCTGTTGTATTAAGCTCTCTTGGCTTTGATCTTGCCGATAATAAAATCGTAGGGAAGCGCTATGATAACTCCGAACACCATGAGTCCGAGCCATATGAGAATGAGATTGCTCCATTCTATTTTAGCTACTGCGTTTACGAGATTTGCCGTACCTGCCGCCATGTAGCTTAAGAAGTCGAGGAAGCCGGTTACCGAGGAAACCATACCCGTGTCGCGCAGACTGGGGCAATACTTACACCAAAGCATGGACGCAACGCAGCCGCTACCCATAATTGCCGTAACGAGGCAGACAAGGTTTACTACGGGGTGCTTGACGAGCCATACGGCAAGGAATGCCACGGCAGCTATGGAGAACATAAGTAGAATGGTCTTGTCCATACTCTTGAGGCGCTCGTAAACGAATACGGCGATAAACGTCGTCATCGAGATCGTTAAGGTTACGACGGAGAAGAGAAGCGACGAGGTGGATTCCGAGAATCCGAGATAATCCTTCATATAGGCGGGAAGCCAGAATACGACGGAGGTACGTACGACACCGGTAATAATTGCGATAAAGCAGAACTTAACTATATTGTACTTAAAGAGCACCTTTATTTTTCCGCCGCCCTTTTGTTGCGGCTTATACTGACCGTAGGTGACGAATCCGCGGCGTTCAAGCACGAGGAAGCAAACGAATGCAACCGTACCCATAAGGAGGAGTATTCCGCCGCCTACTCTGAATACGAAGTACATAGGCAGCAACGCCGCCAAAAGTCCTGCCGTAGGAGAGCCGAACAGCGCGGCAAACTCATATCCCATGCTGCATCTTGCGACGTATTTCGGCTCGACGTTTTCCGCAACGACCTTTGTCATCGGACCGTAGATCATCGCAAGGAAGAAGCCGACCATTCCGTAAACAACTATTGAGCCGACCTCGGATTTTGCCAAGGACGGATAAATTATATTGCATATACCGGCAAGAACAAGCCCGAAGCTTATCATATATCTCGCCTTTATTTTATCGCCGATAAAGCCGTTTATAAGCTGACCTACCGCGTAAACGTAAAAATATACACTCGCTGCCGTATCAAGATACGACTGCGAAATCCCCGCCTCAAGCATCTGCGGAGATACTGCGCTCAATATGTTTCTTGCTATGTAAACCGCAAAATATGACACCGAGCAAAGCGTGCCTATAAGTATCGCCGTTTTAGCCTTGCTGCTGATCTTCATTTTCGAAAACTCCTTACCTGTTTTTAAATTATTTTACTATTCCGTAGCCGCCCGCGTACTTGCTGATCTCGGATGCAACCACGAATACCTTGTTGTCGCAAAGCTTGCGTAAGGTTTTAAGCATCTTGGGAGCCTCCTTGCGAGGAAGAACTATAAAAATCATATTCATCTTGTCTATTGAACCGTGTCCCTCGAAAACGGTATAGCCCTTGTTGCTTTCCTTGAGATATTCCGTGATCTTTTGGGTGTTCTCATCGTTTGCTATGAGCTGAAGGTTAGAGGTACCGAGGGCTATCTTGCTCTCAATGGTTGAGCCGATAAAGAGTCCCGAGGCATATCCCACGCAGTAAAACAGCAAAAGGAATATATTATCGCCGAGAGTGCCGATGATGGTTGATATAACCAATCCCCATATAGTACATTCAATAAATCCGAGAGCCGCCGCCTTGAGTCTTTGCCCCTTTACCATCATACAGGTCTTGAGGGATTGAATACTTATCTCAACTATTTTAGCCGCGCATACGATAAGACAAACGACTATCGGGGGGAGCATTTGCAAAAAATCAGACACTGTTTTTCTCCTTCATTAAGTGCGCCAAGCGAGCCGCGCTACGGCTGTTATGCGCCGAATTTTAAACCACCCGTATATTATACAATATACTTACCGTAAAGTCAATAGACTTTTGATTTAAAAATATTTAATGCGATAAAAAAGCAGACTGCCGAAACAGTCTGCTTTTTGTACGTAATTAAATTACAGATCAAAGAGTTCTTCGAAAATTTCCTCGAAAATTTCAAAGATATCGATTACCTCACCGCCTGCTGCCATGCCAAAAACTGCACTGATAAACATAAATGAAATTATGACTACCCAAAGAACTATGGCGAGGATGGAGAGGAGGATGGTAACGAGAGCAACGATCTTCGTGATCTTTACGAAGATCGAAACGGGTTTAGCGGTAACGTTGAGGTAAGGCTTAATAAGAACCTTTGCAACGATAGCTAATATAATAGCAACGATGGGAAGGTCAAAGAACATTGAAGCACCGACTACGGAAAGCGCCAAAGCAACGATGGGCTTTACGAGAGATACCTTTTCAGGCGCGGGAGCAGCTTCAACGACTACCTCCTCGGCAGCAACCTCTTCAACGACTTCAGCTTCGGGAGCCTCGGGAGCCTCGGGGGCTACGTAATTTTCATTGGGCTGACCGCAAGCAAGACAAACCTTATCGGTTTCCTTAACTTCGGTTCCACAAGTAGAACAAAACATTTTCTTAATCTCCTTTTAGAATGATATTTATGTACCTAAATGATACCACAAAATTAAATAATTGTCAAGTATTTACACAAGATTTCTCGATTAATACATACCGGACGCCATTAGTGAAAAAATGAAAAAGAAGTATATTACGTAAATGAATATAATAATCAAGGAAGGACAAGGCATGCATGTGAATATGTCGACCATAATGGTTGCCAAAAGAAGTGGAAGAAAAGGCTAGAGCTAGTTCTCAAAAGACTTCATGATCCTTTGTGTAATAGCTATTAAAAT
>JAZQTY010000050.1:0-2047 GCA_045631025.1 Eubacteriales bacterium | reverse complement strand
GGTCGGTAAACTCGCCCTGACGGTAGAAGCTGATAACGGCATCCTCGGGAAGCTCCTCGATAAGCTGAACCTTGTAAGGCTCGTTCTTCTCCGTCATAAGCGCGATAGCCTCGTCGCGGGGAAGCTCAAATCTTTCGATCTTAAGATTTTCCTTGACTATCTTCTTCATCTCCGCTTCAAGAGCCGCAAGCACGTCGGGCGTTACGGGCACCTCGCTGTCAACGTCGTAATAAAAGCCGTTGTCGATCGCAGGGCCGATTGTCAGCTTGGTATCGGGATAAAGTCTTTTTACTGCCTGCGCCAGAATATGCGACGCAGTATGACGGAATACGTGCTTTCCGTCCTCGTCCGCAAAGGTAAGAAGCTCAACGTCAGCATCCGCCTCAATAAGAGTCGTAAGAGCGCAAACCCTTCCGTTTACCTTTGCGGCAAGAACGGCGCGGCTTATAACGCCTGCCTCGGCAGCGGCATCGTAAACGCTTATCGGCTCTGATTTTTCAATAGTCTGTTCACCAAAATTGATTTTCATAATATTTTCCTCCAAATTTAGTTATTCAAATATAAAAGCACCCCGAACGACGTCTGTCGTTCGGGGTGCGAAAAAACAAAAATCTCGCACGGTTCCACCCGAGCTTTTTACTTAAAAGGTTTATTCTTTTTTGCGCGCAAAGTGGTACCCCTGTCGGCGTTCACGAAGGCGTTTCAGCTTCAGCCTTCTCTCTGTAGAGCCGTTTCAACAAGGACGTGTCTTTACGTTGTCCGCTTATTTACTTATTGGCGGAACGGGGATTGACTATTTCGCGCCAATCAAGGTCGCCTCTGTCAAGTGCAGTAACGATAACCTCTGCCGTTGCAATATTGGTAGCGACGGGGATATTATAAAGGTCGCACATACGAAGAAGCTCGTTTTCAACGGGGTTGTTTGCGTTGGTTGCGCGGGTATCTCTGAAATACAGAAGAACGTCAATCTCGTTATAAGCTATGCGGGAAGCGATCTGCTGCTCTCCGCCCTGCTCGCCTGACATCAATCTATCTATATTAAGTCCGGTAGCCTCGGAAATATACTTTGCCGTTATAGCGGTTGCGCAAAGGCTATGCTTGCTCAAAATACCGCAATATGCTATACAAAACTGCGCCATAAGCTCTTTTTTAAGATCATGCGCGATAATTGCTATTTCCATCATTACCTCCATATATTTAAGAGTCTTTATCAAAATTATCAATTAAGCGTATCTAAATGCAAGTTGCAAAATAACCAGCCGCAATTAGCCTTTATTATTATAACATTTTTACACACCCTTTGTCAATTACCTTTTTTTAAATATTTTTTATTTTTTTAGGAAAACTCTTGTTTTTTGAGGTAATTTGCGTTATAATATATGCAACTTTAATGAAGAAGAATATTGGAGGTCTAAAATGATTGATGAAATGATTGGAAAGGTCGCGCAGACCGATGCGGAAATTGCGGCGGCAATTAAAGCCGAATTCGACAGACAGCAGGACGGCCTTGAGCTTATAGCTTCAGAGAACGTAGTTTCTGAAGCAGTTATGTGTGCTATGGGCTCGGTTCTTACGAACAAGTACGCAGAGGGCTACCCCGGGAAAAGATATTACGGCGGCTGCTCTTGCGTTGACGTTGCTGAAACCATCGCTATCGAGCGCGCAAAGAAGCTCTTTGGCGCAAATTACGCAAACGTACAGCCCCACAGCGGCGCGCAAGCAAACACCGCAGTTTATTTCGCGCTTCTCAAGCCCGGCGACACAGTAATGGGAATGAGCCTTGCTCACGGGGGACACCTTACGCACGGAAGCCCCGTAAACATTTCGGGTATGTACTATAATTTCGTTCCCTACGAGCTCAACCCCGACACACAGTATATAGATATGGACGAGTACGAGAGACTCGCAAAGGAGCACCGTCCGAAGCTTATCGTTGCGGGCGCGTCTGCTTACCCCAGAACCATTGATTTTAAGAAGATGGCGGAAATCGCTCATTCCGTCGGCGCATACTTTATGGTAGATATGGCGCACATCGCAGGTCTTGTAG